>NZ_FMAY01000017.1 GCF_900094925.1 Kosakonia oryzendophytica
CCTGCCGCCAGCGTTCAATCTGAGCCATGATCAAACTCTTCAATTTAAAAGTTTGATGCTCATCGAATTAAACTTCGTAATGAATTACGTGTTCACTCGTGAGACTTGGTATTCATTTAGCGTCCGTGGACGTCAAGAATCCATGTCACTTTGAGTGCCCACACAGATTGTCTGATAAATTGTTAAAGAGCAGTGCCGCTGTGTTTTCGCTGCGGCGCGGGGTGTGCATATTACGCTTTCCCGCAGTGAAGTCAACTGAATATTTTCAGAATTCTTCACCTGACAGGCCGGTGTGTTTGCCGTTGTGCCGTGTCAGTGGTGGCGCATTATAGGGAGTTAATTCCGGCTGACAAGCATAAATTTCAAAAAAGTTTTCGTTCGCTTATTTTTCCGCCGCAACGCCGGTTAAACAGCCGATTTGCGGCTTAAGTGAGCGATTTCGCGGGCAAAACTCGCGACTTGCTGCCAGTCCGTATACACCACTTCTTTCGTTGGATTAGTTTCGCCGCCTGTCATCTTCATAATTAACTGAATCATCAGACGGTCATACCAACGATAACGTGGATAACGTAGCGCACCGGCAAACACGGCGCACTCATCCGGTTGCCATGGCGACGCGAGTAAAAACTTGCGGGCGTAGCTATTGGTCTGCGGCGAGCTCTTCTCGGGTTTGCGGGCGACCAGGTTAACGGAATAGAACGCGCTCGGCAGTGAGTTCAGTCTCTGCAGGTGTTTTTTCACGAAACGTTCCAGCGCCGGATGATAACGTCCATAGCGAATCGATGCGCCAATCACTACCCGCTCATACTGGTCCCAGTCTATCTCTTCCGCGCGATTCAAATTCACTACATCGGTATCGGTACCGATCTCTTGCAACTCAGAAGCAATATAAGAGGCGATTTCCCGGGTTTGCCCATCCCGGGTGGAAAAGAGAATCAATGTTTTCACGTAAGGCTCCTTACTCACGCCAGAAAGTGGGGGTAAACAGCACTAACAGCGTGAAGACCTCCAGACGACCAAATAGCATATTCGCAATCAGGATCCACTTCGCCACCGGATTCATACTGGCAAAGTTATCCGCGACAACCCCCAGCCCTGGCCCAAGGTTATTCAGTGTTGCGACGACCGAAGCGAAAGCAGAGAAATCATCCACCCCGGTGGCAATGATCGCCAGCATGCTGACAATAAACACCAGCGCATAGGCAGAGAAAAACCCCCACACGGCTTCCAGAATACGCTCCGGCAACGCGCGATTGCCGAGCTTAATGCTGTAAACCGCATTCGGGTGCACCAGGCGCTTCAACTCACGGTTCCCCTGTTTAAACAGCAACAGGATACGGATCACCTTCAACCCGCCCCCCGTCGAACCGGCACAACCGCCGATAAATGCCGAGCACAGCAATAACACCGGCAAAAATAATGGCCAACGCGCAATGCTGTCGGTGGTAAATCCTGCGGTGGTCGCCATTGAAACGACCTGGAAAAAGGCCTGATTAAGGGTGGTCACCGCCGAGTTATAAACATCGTGGAACCACAGCACCACCGTGCAAATCACCACCAACGTCAACTGTACGCCGATAAACATCCTGAATTCGGGATCGCGCCAGTAAACTTTCAGGCTGCGCCCACTGAGCAAAGAGAAATGCAGGCCGTAGTTACAACCAGAGATCAGTAAGAAAATGGCAATGATGGTGTTGATGGTGGGACTGTTAAAATAGCCAACGCTGGCATCGTGTGTGGAGAAACCGCCAATGGCAATCGTTGCAAAGCTATGCCCGATAGCATCGAAGGCCGGCATCCCGGCAAACCACAGCGCCACTGCGCAGGCGATCGTCAGCAAGACATAGATAAGCCACAGGGTCTTAGCCGTTTCGGCAATACGCGGGCGCATTTTATTGTCTTTCAATGGCCCGGGCATTTCCGCGCGATAGAGCTGCATTCCGCCAACGCCAAGGATCGGCAGTATCGCAACGGCTAACACGATGATCCCCATCCCACCAAACCACTGCAACATCTGGCGATAAAAGAGGATGGCATGCGGCAGCGAATCCAGCCCGATCAGCGTTGTTGCTCCTGTGGTCGTCAGGCCAGAGAAGGACTCAAAAAACGCATCTGTTACCGTCAAACTGGGGCTTTCTGAAAAGATAAACGGCAACGCCCCCACGCTGCCCAACACCGTCCAGAACAGCACGACGATAAGGAAGCCTTCACGGGATTTCAGTTCCCCTTTCTGGCGACGATTGGGCCACCACAGTATGGAACCAATCATCAACGCGACAAAAAAGGTCTGGGTAAATGCTCGCCCCGCACCGTCGCGGTAAATAAGGGCTACCAGTCCAGGTAAGATCATCGTTCCGGAAAAGAGGATGACCAGCAGTCCAACGATTCGGGTTATGGCGCGAAAATGCATCTCTGCCGCTTCCTTAGGTGTTCAGAAAATCAGGAGGGGATTATTCTTCAGTTTTTAACAATTGCAATGCACCACGGCTAAAATCAGCAAGCCTTGCCGAAAACGCCTCCAGTCTGCTGTGAGGAAGCGCCACCCGCAGATGCACGGAAGCCTGATACTCGCTTGCGACAATTTTCCCCTCAAATTGCCCAAGCAGCGTTTCGACGCCGGCCAGCTGTGCGTAATCACACCACAAAGTATATTCGGTTAACGGCATCTTGCGGAGAGTCGTAAGCTGGTTCAGTGCCTGTTGCACACCACCACCATATGCTTTTACCAGACCACCGGTCCCCAGCAAAACACCGCCATAATAACGTACCACCACCGCAGTGATTTCACCGACGCCGCTCCCCATTAACTGGGCGAGCATCGGTTTACCAGCCGTACCCGCCGGTTCACCATCGTCAGAAAAACCTAACTGCTGTGAATCATCCGGCGGCCCCGCAACCCATGCCACACAGTGGTGACGCGCGTCCGGGTGCTGCGCCCGGACAGCATCGACAAACGCCTTCGCCGCCTCAACACCATCGGTATGCGCCAACAGCGTAATAAAACGGCTTTTTTTGATCTCCTCGCTAAAGGTGACCGGCGCAGCCGGTATCAGCCAGCTCTCCATTACGCCAGCTTCAGATCCCGCGTCATGTTTTCGATGTTATTTTCGTGGATAACCACATTATCTTCGATACGAATACCGCCAAACGGCTTCAGCGCATCGATTTTTTGCCAGTTAAAATGTTTGCTGAGCGGGCCTTCACGCCATGGCGCCAGCAGAGATTCAATAAAGTAGAGACCCGGTTCAATCGTCACCACCATACGTGGCTGCATCACGCGGGTGCAGCGCAGATAGGGATACTTCGACGGCGCAGCCAAATGCGTGCCGGTGTCATCCTGCATAAAGCCTGCGACATCATGCACCTGTAAACCAAGCGGATGGCCGATACCATGAGGCATAAACGGCCCGGTGATGTCCTGCTCCACCATCGCTTCTTCGCTGATATCCACGATAATTTGATGACGGCGCAGCAATTTGGCGATGCGCTGATGGAACTGAACATGGTAGTCGGCGTAATTAACGCCCGCTTTCATGGTGGCAATCAGTGCCAATTGCTCGTCGTTAACGTCTTTGACCAGTTGTGCATACTCCGTGTCGCTGTTCGCCGCCCAGGTACGCGTTAAATCAGCAGCGTAGCCGTTGTACTCTGCGCCGGCATCCAGCAGGAAGCTGCGCATTTCCGCCGGTGCGCGGTGGTCGAGCCTTGTGTAATGCAGCACGGCGGCGTGTTCGTTCAGCGCCACAATATTGCTGTACGGCACATCAGTGTCGCGATGACCGGTAGCGGTCAGATATGCGAGGTTGATATCGAACTCGCTCATCCCGGACTGGAAGGCTTCATGCGCAGCACGGTGACCAATAACAGCAGTCTTCTGCGCTTCACGCATACATGCCAGCTCATAATCGGTTTTGTAGGCGCGGTAATAATGCAGGTAATCAATCACCCCTTTCGGGTTGATGTTGCTGGCTGCGATATCCAGACCCAGTGCACGCTCCGCCACAGGCCCGATGTAAGCAATGTTGCCGCGGGCCGCAGGCAGCAAGCTACCGATGCCATCTGCTTTCGGCAGCGCAATCACATCGACTTCTTCGGTCCAGAAGGAGGTCGGCAAGGGTTCCACGTTATGCCAGTAATCCACCGGCAGATAGAACCACAGCTTCGGTTTATTCACGCCATCGACCAATAGCCAGCAGTTCGGCACCTGTGTTACCGGCACCCAGGCCTTGAACTGGGGATTCACTTTAAACGGATAAGGATGGTCGTCGAGAAAGACGTTAAACAGCTCGCCGGAGTGAATAAGCAACGCATCAAGCTTGAAGCGCGCCAGTACATCACGGGTGCGTTCCTGTAGCGTAACAATATGATTTTTATAAAGTGCCGCCAGTGAGTCCATCGTTATTCCTTCTGTTTTTTATGACCTCAAGTGTTCGCATCTTAGCACACCTGCTTCCGGCTGGGTGATTTCCACCGAGCGTGATCACGCCAGCAATTATTTAATGAGTCATTTGCATTTCATTAACATAAAAACCACACTCCGTTTCATCTGGTATGACCAGATCCCTTGCTGGATTCAGGAGACTGACATGCTCTACAAAGGCAATAACCTGTACCTCAACTGGCTGGAAGATGGCATCGCCGAACTGGTGTTCGATGCTCCCGGTTCAGTGAATAAGCTTGATACTGCTACCGTCGCCAGCCTCGGTGAGGCGCTGGACGTGTTGGAAAAGCAATCAGATTTAAAAGGGCTGCTGCTGCGTTCCGAAAAAGCGGCCTTTATCGTTGGCGCGGATATCACCGAATTCCTTTCGCTGTTTCTGGTGCCGGCAGAGCAATTGAGCCAGTGGCTACATTTTGCAAACAGCGTCTTTAACCGACTGGAAGATTTGCCGGTACCCACGCTTTCTGCCGTCAATGGCTATGCGTTGGGCGGCGGCTGCGAATGCGTGCTGGCGACTGACTATCGCCTGGCGACGCCGGACCTGCGCATCGGGCTACCGGAAACCAAACTGGGTATCATGCCGGGCTTTGGCGGTTCCGTGCGTATGCCGCGCCTGCTTGGTGCAGATAGTGCATTAGAAATTATTGCTGCCGGGAAAGATGTCGGTGCCGAAGAGGCACTGAAAATTGGCCTGGTAGATGGCATCGTGAAGCCGGAAAAATTGCGTGATGGTGCAGTAGCCATCCTGCGCCAGGCGATGAAGGGCGATCTCGACTGGCGAGCCAAACGTCAGCCGAAGCTGGAACCGCTGAAACTCAGCAAAATTGAAGCCGCCATGAGCTTTACCATTGCCAAAGGCATGGTGATGCAAACCGCTGGCAAACACTATCCGGCACCCATTACGGCGGTAAAAACCATTGAAGCCGCTGCAAAATTCGGTCGTGATGAGGCTCTGAAGCTGGAAAATCAGAGCTTCGTTCCGCTGGCCCATACCAACGAAGCCCGTGCACTGGTCGGTATTTTCCTTAATGACCAATACGTTAAAGGGCAGGCGAAGAAACTGACCAAAAATGTAGAAACGCCCAAACAGGCTGCGGTACTTGGTGCAGGCATCATGGGCGGCGGCATTGCCTATCAGTCCGCGTGGAAAGGCGTGCCGGTGTTGATGAAAGATATCAATGAGAAGTCGCTCGCGCTCGGCATGAGCGAGGCGGGTAAATTGCTGAATAAACAGCTTGAGCGCGGCAAGATCGACGGTCTGAAGCTGGCCGGTGTGATTTCCACCATCCAGCCCACGCTGGCCTATGCTGGTTTTGAGCGTGCCGATGTGGTGGTGGAGGCGGTTGTTGAAAACCCGAAAGTGAAAAAAGCGGTATTAGCAGAAACTGAAGACCAGGTGCGCCCGGATACCGTGCTGGCGTCAAACACCTCCACTATTCCCATCAGTGAACTGGCAAGTGTGCTAAAACGCCCGGAAAACTTCTGCGGTATGCACTTCTTTAACCCGGTGCACCGCATGCCGCTGGTCGAGGTGATCCGCGGTGAAAAAACCTCCGATGAGACCATCGCAAAAGTGGTGGCATGGGCCAGTAAAATGGGCAAAACCCCGATTGTGGTCAATGACTGCCCCGGTTTCTTTGTTAACCGTGTGCTGTTCCCCTATTTCGCCGGTTTTAGCCAGTTGCTGCGCGACGGCGCGGACTTCCGCAAAGTCGACAAAGTGATGGAAAAACAGTTCGGCTGGCCGATGGGCCCGGCCTATCTGCTGGACGTTGTGGGTATTGATACCGCGCATCACGCCCAGGCGGTGATGGCGGCCGGTTTCCCGCAGCGTATGCAGAAAGATTACCGCGATGCGATCGATGCGCTGTTTGACGCCAACCGCTACGGGCAGAAAAACGGCATCGGCTTCTGGCGCTATAAAGAAGACAGCAAAGGCAAGCCGAAGAAAGAAGAAGATGCCGCAGTGGATAACCTGCTGGCGGAGATCAGCAAAGGCCGACAGGATTTCAGCGACGACGACATTATCGCCCGCATGATGATCCCGATGGTGAATGAAGTGGTGCGCTGCCTCGAAGAGGGCATTATCGCCAGCCCTGCCGAAGCCGACATGGCGCTGGTGTATGGGCTTGGTTTCCCGCCGTTCCATGGTGGCGCGTTCCGCTGGCTGGATACGATCGGCAGCGCAAAATATCTCGACATGGCGCAGCAGTATCAGCACCTCGGGCCGTTGTATGAGGTCCCGGCAGGGCTGCGTGAAAAAGCACGCCATAACGAGCCTTATTACCCCGAAGTTGAACCTGCGCGCCCGGTGGGCGAGCTGAAGACGGCTTAAGGAGTCACAATGGAACAGGTTGTCATTGTCGATGCGATTCGTACCCCAATGGGCCGTTCAAAAGGCGGCGCATTCCGCAATGTACGCGCAGAAGATCTCTCCGCCCACTTGATGCGTAGCCTGCTGGCGCGTAACCCGGCGCTGGATGCCACAGCTATTGACGATATTTACTGGGGCTGCGTGCAACAAACGTTGGAGCAGGGTTTCAATATTGCCCGTAATGCCGCGCTGCTGGCGGAAATCCCGCATTCGGTTCCGGCCGTCACCGTTAACCGGCTCTGTGGATCATCGATGCAGGCGTTACATGATGCCGCACGCATGATCATGACGGGCGATGCGCAGGTGTGCCTGGTTGGCGGTGTCGAACACATGGGGCACGTCCCGATGAGCCACGGTGTGGATTTCCATCCGGGCATGAGCCGTAACGTGGCGAAAGCCGCAGGCATGATGGGGCTGACCGCCGAAATGCTGTCTCGTATGCACGGTATCAGCCGTGAAATGCAGGATGCGTTCGCCGCCCGTTCCCATGCCCGCGCCTGGGCTGCCACGCAATCCGGGGCGTTCAAAACGGAGATCATCCCGACCGGAGGCCATGATGCAGATGGCGTGCTGAAGCAGTTTAACTATGACGAAGTGATCCGACCGGAAACCACCGTTGAAGCCCTTTCTACATTACGCCCGGCCTTTGATCCGGTGAGCGGTACGGTAACCGCCGGTACCTCTTCTGCGCTATCGGATGGGGCCTCGGCGATGCTGGTAATGAGCGAAAGCCGCGCCCGTGAACTGGGGCTGGCTCCACGCGCCCGCATACGCTCAATGGCGGTGGTTGGCTGCGATCCATCGATTATGGGTTATGGCCCGGTTCCGGCTTCAAAACTGGCGTTGAAAAAGGCAGGGCTGGCAACCAGCGATATCGACCTGTTTGAAATGAACGAAGCCTTTGCTGCGCAGATCCTGCCGTGCATTAAAGATCTGGGACTCATGGAACAGATCGACGAGAAGATTAACCTCAACGGCGGTGCTATCGCACTCGGACACCCGCTGGGCTGCTCGGGTACACGCATCAGCACAACATTGCTGAACCTGATGGAACGCAAAGACGCCCAATTTGGTCTGGCAACGATGTGCATCGGTCTGGGTCAGGGGATCGCGACTGTGTTTGAACGCGTATAACAGCAGATTGTCGTCATCGCGACCATGCCGGAAGGCGGCGCAAGCCTCTTATCCGGCATGGTGAATGCAAAGAAAGAAAATTTAGTTGCCGTTCTTCCCGCCTGTCAGGGGCGGGTTTTTTATTACCGTTACCCGCAAAACAGCCAACGCCGTTCCGGCGACAACGACGAATACAGATCAGATAAAGGCAAATGCATCGCCAAACAGGCGATCTTCACGCGCACCGCGCTCATTGCAGAACAGATCACGGGCGATTTTCGCCATCTCAAAACGTCCGGCAATGTAGATATCGTGCTCTGCAAGCGAGCCAAAATCCTGCAGTACTGCCGCCAATACCGTTCCGGAACGGCCGCGCCATGCCTCAGGCGGTTGTTCAACGACCGGCACCACGCGCAGATTCGGATGTGTCACGGTTAACGCTTCCAGCTCAGCCAAATCGTAGAGGTGTTTTTCTTCGCGGCCCCCCCAGTAAATGGTGATGTCGCGGTTCGGGTTTTTCGCCAGTGACGTCAGTAAAATAGAACGGACATAAGAGAACCCGGTGCCGCCTGCGATCAGAACCATCGGACGATCTTCGTCATCACGCAGCCAGGCATCGCCGTGCGGAATATCGATCACGATTTGGCGGTCCTTCAGGATGCGATCCATTACCGCCATGGCATAAAGATTTAACTCAGACGCGCCAATATGCAGTTCGATAAAATCATGCTGATCCGGTGTGGAGGCCATCGAGAAGGGGCGCTTATCTCGCTCATCCATCACTACCATCAAGTACTGGCCAGCGCGGAAAGAAAACGCCGCTTCCGGCACTAAACGGACGCGATATACGGTATCAGTGATGGCATCTACCGAGGTCACTTTACAGCTTAAGGTTGTCATGCGCTCTCTCTGTCGGGTCTATTTTTCGGCATTTAGTATGGCTAGTTCATCCCAAATGGCGTCGATTCTCGCCGTCACGTCGGGGTCCTTCTTGATAGGATGTCCCCATTCGCGTTGGGTTTCTCCGGGCCATTTATTGGTGGCATCCAGTCCCATTTTTGAGCCAAGGCCGGAAACCGGCGAGGCAAAATCCAGGTAGTCGATTGGCGTGTTTTCAACCAGCACAGTATCCCGTGCGGGATCCATACGGGTGGTAATCGCCCAGATAACATCATTCCAGTCGCGCGCGTTAACATCGTCATCGCACACAATCACAAACTTGGTGTACATAAACTGGCGCAAGAATGACCAGACACCCATCATGACGCGTTTCGCATGGCCCGCGTACTGCTTCTTCATGGTGACCACCGCCAGGCGGTATGAACACCCTTCCGGCGGCAGATAAAAATCAACGATTTCCGGGAACTGTTTTTGCAGGATCGGCACGAACACTTCGTTCAGCGCCACGCCCAGTACGGCAGGCTCATCCGGTGGCCGCCCGGTATAAGTAGAGTGATAAATCGCATCTTCGCGGCGGGTAATATGCGTAACCGTAAATACCGGGAAGTTATCCACTTCATTGTAATAACCGGTGTGATCGCCATAGGGGCCTTCCGCCGCCATCTCACCAGGCTCAATATACCCTTCCAGCACAATTTCCGCACTGGCGGGCACTTCAAGCTCGTTCGAGATGCATTTTACAACTTCGGTCTTTGTACCGCGCAACAGCCCGGCAAAAGCATATTCAGACAGCGTATCCGGCACGGGCGTTACCGCGCCGAGAATGGTTGCCGGATCGGCGCCCAGCGCCACAGCAACCGGGAAACGCTCACCCGGGTGCGCCGCTTGCCACTCCTGAAAATCAAGCGCGCCACCGCGGTGGGAGAGCCAGCGCATGATCAGTTTGTTTTTACCGATTAACTGCTGACGATAAATGCCCAGGTTTTGCCGATCTTTGTGCGGCCCGCGCGTCACCGTCAGCCCCCAGGTAATCAGCGGTGCGGCATCTTCCGGCCAGCATTGCATAATCGGGATTTTTGCCAGGTCGACTTCGTCACCCTGCAATACTTTTTGCTGACAGGGCGCGCCACGCAGGCGCTTAGTGGGCATATTCAGGACTTGTTTGAACTGGGGAAGCTTATCGAAGAGATCGCGGAAACCTTTTGGCGGCTCAGGCTCTTTCAGAAACGCCAGCAGTTTGCCAACTTCCCGCAGCGCGCTGACATCCTCCTGTCCCATACCCAACGCAACACGACGCGGTGTACCAAACAGGTTGCATAACACCGGCATCGTATAACCTTTCGGGTTTTCGAACAGCAATGCAGGCCCACCGGCACGCAGCGTGCGATCGGCAATTTCGGTCATTTCAAGGTAAGGATCAACCGGAAGCGTAATGCGCTTCAGTTCGCCCTGCTGTTCGAGCAGTGTCAGAAAGTCGCGTAGGTCGTGGTATTTCATGCGGTGTATTATCGCCTCCAGATCAGCGCTCCATTATACGGTGTTCGCCAGGTGGTTGCTGTATTTTTGTTAAATCGGCGTGAATTATAACGACGTTTTATGCCACACGTTATAATCACCTTAGCCATCAGGCCGCTGTTTTGGTATTCTTGCGCCCGAACTTAAGGAAAAGAATCATTATGCGATCCTGGTATTTACTGTATTGCAAACGAGGCCAGCTTCAGCGCGCCCAGGAACATCTTGAACGTCAGGCGGTGGGTTGCCTGACGCCAATGATCGCGCTGGAAAAAATCGTTCGCGGCAAGCGGACGATGGTCAATGAACCCCTGTTCCCCAACTATTTGTTTGTGGAATTTGATCCAGAAGTGATCCATACCACAACCATCAACGCCACACGCGGCGTCAGCCACTTTGTCCGCTTCGGTATGAACCCGGCAAAAGTGCCTTCGTCGGTGATCCATCAGCTTTCCGTCTATCAGCCTGAAGGGGTAACTGACCCGGATACGCCGTACCCCGGCGATGATGTGGTCATCACCGAAGGCGCACTCGAAGGTTTACAGGCAATCTTTAAAGAGCCGGACGGCGAGGCCCGTTCGATGCTGCTACTGCATCTGCTCAACAAGCAGGTGCTGCAAAGCGTTAAAAACACAGACTTTCGCAAAGCCTGACACCGGCCTAAAAATCAACGCCAAAAAGCCGCTTCACATTGTTATCCGTCACCGCCTCCAGCCAGTGAATATCTTCACCGCGCAGCCCGGCCACGGTGGAAAGAATATGCCCCAGCATAGCGGGTTCATTACGCCGTGACGCCGGTTTCGGTTTGAGGTCCCGCGGCAGCAAATACGGTGCATCGGTTTCAATAAACAGTCGATCGGCGGGGATCAACGGCAATACATCGCGCAACTCAAGCCCACGACGCTCATCACACACCCAGCCGGTAATGCCCAGGTACATCCCACGCGCCAGACAATCCTGCGCTTCCAGTGCCGTACCAGTAAAACAGTGCAACACCGCGCCAGGCAGCTTGTCGAGCCACGGTTCCAGCAGCGTCAGGAAGCGTTGATGTGCATCGCGACAATGCAAAAACACCGGCATCGCCAGTTCGGCGGCCAGTGCAAGCTGCGCAGTAAAAGCGAGTTCCTGCTCCTGCTGCGTGGAAAAATTGCGGTTAAAATCCAGCCCACATTCGCCAATAGCAACCACCTCAGGTAATGCCGCAAGCTGACGAATGGCATCGGCCGTTTCCGCTGTCCAGCCACTGCTGTCATGCGGATGCACTCCGGCAGTGGACCAGCAGTGACGGTAACGCTGCGCCAGTTGTTGCGCCTGCTGACTTTCATGCAGGTTGGTGCCGGTGATCAGCATTCCCGCCAGCCCAGCCGCCTGTGCGCGCGCTACGGTCTCATCCCGGTCTTTGGCAAATTGTGAACTGGTCAGGTTCACTCCAATGTCGAACATGCATTTCCCCATACAACAACCGCCCTGATGGGCGGCTGGTAATTACTCTTCACTGGTTTCTGTTTCGCTTTCTTCATCAGGTATGCGTCGCTTACCGACATAGAAGCGAGCAAAAAAGACCCCCACTTCAAACAGACAGTACATCGGTATCGCCAGCAGTGTTTGCGAGAAAACGTCCGGTGGAGTCAGCAGCATCCCCACGACAAACGCGCCGACCAGCACGTACGGGCGTTTTTGCCGTAGATCGGCCGGGGTCGTAACTCCCATCCAGCACAGCAACACAATGGCAACCGGCACTTCAAACGACACGCCGAACGCCATAAACAGCGCCATGACGAAATTGAGGTAACTTGCAATGTCAGTCGAAACTAATACGCCTTCCGGTGCCGTGTGCGTGAGGAAGCCAAACGCCAGTGGAAAAACCACGAAATAGGCGAATGCCATGCCAATGTAAAACAGCAGCGAGCTGGAGATCAGCAACGGCACGATCAGCCGGCGTTCATGCTTATACAGTGCAGGCGCAACAAACGCCCAGACCTGATACAGAATCACCGGTGCAGAAAGGATCAAAGAGACCATAAACGTCAGTTTGATCGGCGTAAAAAAAGGCGATGCCACATCGGTGGCGATCATGGTCGCGCCCATCGGCATCTGTTTGATCAGCGGCGCAGAAACCAGTTGATAGATATCATTCGCGAAGTAAACCAGCGCGAGGAAAATCACAATAACGGCAATAATGCAGTTCAACAGGCGCTTACGCAGCTCAATAAGATGGGCGATCAGCGGTTGGGTATCATCTACAGCCATGTTCAGGTTTTATCACTTGAAGAAGAAGGAGAGTCAGAAACCGGCGCAACCTCTTTCACCGCCGTTTTCGCCACCGACGCTTTTTGCACGTCCTGCTCGTCGGGCGCTTGCTGCGGAGAACTGGCCTGATGTTCAGCGACGGCAGGCGTTACGCCTTCATGCTGCGCAGTATTATCTTTCACAACCGGATTATGAATAGTATGCGCTTCGTCACTTGCTTTTTCAGGATCGTTGACGCTATAAGAGCGCTTCATCGATTCTGCCGCCTGACGCAGTTCATCCATGGATTCTTTTAACTCAGGCGTCAGGTTTTCCAGGCTCGCTTTCTCCACCTTTTTCAGGCTTTCCTGGAATTCCTGCAGCTTCAGTTCTTGCGTCAGTTCGTTCTGCACGGTAGTCGCCAACGAGCGTAATGTGCGGATCCAGCTTGCTACCGTACGCACCGCCACAGGCAATCTCTGCGGTCCCAGCACCACCAGGCCGACTATAAATACGAGTAACAGTTCGCCAAAACCTATATCGAACACGGGTTACACCTGCTCTTTGTCGTGACGTTTTTCGTCTTTTTTGGCGTCCTCTGGCTTTTCAGAGAGAGACTTCGCCGTGAAATCAGCATCCTGTGCGGATGGATCCTGCTTATCGTCTTTGTCATCGTCGCTCATGGCTTTTTTAAAGCCTTTAATCGATTTGCCAAGATCAGAACCGATGGAACCGAGCTTTTTCGTACCAAACAGCAGTACAACGATGACCGCAATAATCAATAACTGCCCAATACTGATACCACCCATACACAGTCCTCTGTAAGAGATGATGTTAAAAACAGGCCCCAGTATACACATTATCCCCTGGGCTGCATGTGTATACCCTGCCTCTCGCGAGCGCCGTCACCGTCAGCGCGTTTTGCGCCAGCCCAACAGCCAGGCGGCTATACCGCCCGCCATTAACCATAAAGGATGAAGTCCCCAGTCTGGTCGATTAATCAGCAACAGCGTTCCACTTAACAGCAGTGTCGCGCCAATCGCGAACAGATAGCGTGACTGCCCCTGCCTGATATGGTTTGTTTGCAGTTCGCTGGCGATTTTATCAACGCTGCGCTGCAAATGCTTACCATGCTGCAAACCGTTGTAGATCAGTTCAGGCAGTTCCGGCATTTTCTCGATCCAGAACGGTCCTTTTTCTTTAAAGGCTCTGATCAACGCAGGAATGCCTACCTGATCTTTGATCCATGATTCGAGGAAAGGTTTCGCTGTCTTCCACAGATCCAGCTGCGGGTAGAGTTGACGCCCTACACCTTCCACATAAAGCAGCGTCTTCTGCAGCAGCACCAGTTGCGGCTGCACTTCCATATTAAAACGCCGGGCAGTATTAAACAGATTAAGCAACACGTGACCGAACGAGATTTCCGCCAGCGGCTTTTCGAAGATAGGTTCACAAACAGTACGAATCGCAAACTCGAACTCTTCAACGTTGGTTTCTGGCGGCACCCAACCGGAATCCACATGCAATTCGGCGACTTTGCGGTAATCACGATTGAAGAAGGCGATAAAGTTCTCCGCCAGATAGCGCTTATCTTCTTTATTCAGCGAACCCACAATACCGCAGTCAATACCAATGTATTGCGGATCTTCCGGGTGCGCGTAGCTGACGAAAATATTGCCGGGGTGCATGTCTGCATGGAAGAAGCTGTCACGGAACACCTGGGTGAAAAACACCTGAACACCACGCTCCGCCAGCAATTTGAGATTAGTGCCGTTCTTTTCCAGCGCCGCAACATCGGACACCGGTATACCGTAGATGCGCTCCATCACCAGCATATTCTGGCTGCAATAATCAGAATAAATTTCCGGCACATAGAGCATCGGGCTGTTTTCAAAATTACGCCGCAACTGGATAGTGTTCGCCGCTTCACGCAGCAGATCCAGCTCATCGATCAACGTCTTTTCGTACTCACGCACCACTTCGCGCGGGCGCAGACGACGACCATCCGGCAATAAACGAGGAACCCAACCCGCCAGGCGATAGATCAGCTTCAGATCTGCTTTGATCACCGGCAGGATATCCGGGCGGATAACTTTGATCACCACCTCTTTACCGCTCGCTTTCAGGCGCGCGGTGTGCACTTGCGCAATCGACGCAGATGCCAGCGGCGTGATCTCAAAATCGTCAAACCAGGTTTCAATCGGCACACCGCCCATTGACTGCTCTATCTGGCGTTTTGCGAGATGACCATCAAAAGGCGCAACGCGATCCTGCAACATCGCCAGTTGGTCGGCAATCAGCGGGGGAAATAAATCGCGGCGGGTAGATAACATTTGCCCGAATTTAATCCATACCGGACCCAACTCCTGCAAAGCCAGACGCAGGCGTTCCCCAAGGGCTTTCTCTTTGTGCCGGTTCGGCATCCAGAACAGCATTCGTCGCCAGAGTCGCAGCGGCAGGGTAATGCGCATTTTGGGGATAAGCTCATCAAGCCCGTAACTTAAAAAGGTCTGGATGATGAAATAGAGGCGCCGTAGTTCTCCTGGCGTCATTTGCCCTCCAGTTTATCCAGGCGTTTCGTCAACGCATCCACCGCACGTTCGGTGGCCGACGTCTCTTCCGCAAACCAGGCGACTTCCAGCGCACCTGGCGCGACACGCCACTCTTCCGTAAGCACTTCTGAGACATAGCGCTGCTGGCGCTGAAAACCCTGACGAAGGAAACGCGCACCGCCGCGCAGAATTTTACCGATACCCTCTGCGGCAATATCACCTGTCCACGGTGCCAGCACTTCAGCAGGATCAAATTCGGCAAGATCCAGCAGCGACACCAGGTTTTGCACGACCTGGATATCGCCCTGCACTTCCAGCTCGCCGCTGCGGATAAGCGCAGTCAGTTGCTGGCGGTTACGCAACTTTGGCAGAACACGCAGTTGCGTGATAACAGCGCAGTCAGCTTCGCCTTCCCACTCGCCCAGGACATCCACCTGCCGTTCGCTGAACACCAGCACAAACGGCGAGGAGAACTCCTGCACCACAATACGCAATACTTTGCCGTGCAAACGCTGACGCGCTGGTTTCAGCGCGCCTTCACGGTAGAGAAACGTATTCAGCGCACGCTCAATGCCTGCGTTCACCATGGGCTTAAAGGGCATACGCGCTCCTGTCAGAATTTGTAGCCACGGTGCAAAGCAACGATACCGGCGGTCATATTGTAATAATCGACGTTCTCGAACCCAGCATCCTGCATCATCGCTTTCAGGGTCTCCTGATCGGGATGCATACGGATAGATTCAGCAAGGTAGCGGTAGCTATCAGCATCGCTGGCAACAAGCTGGCCAATACGCGGCAGCACATGGAAGGAGTAGGCGTCGTAGGCTTTGCTCAGAGGCTCAATAATCGGTTTGGAAAACTCCAGCACCAGCAGACGCCCGCCAGGCTTAAGCACGCGAAACATAGAGCGCAGCGCTTTTTCTTTTTCGGTCACGTTACGCAGACCGAAAGAGATGGTGATGCAGTCAAAGGTGTTATCCGGGAACGGCAGCGCTTCGGCATTCGCCTGCACATAGTCAACGTTACCGATCACACCGATGTTGCGCAGTTTTTCGCGCCCCATTTTCAGCATTGAGTCGTTGATATCCGCCAGGATAACCTGCCCCGTTTCCCCCACCAGACGGGAGAATTTAGCAGTCAGGTCGCCCGTACCACCAGCCAGGTCGAGGACTTTTTGCCCACGGCGAACGCCGCTGCAATCAATCGTGAAACGCTTCCATAAACGGTGAATGCCCATCGACATCAAATCGTTCATTACGTCATATTTTGACGCCACCGAATGGAAAACATGCGCCACCATCTCGGCTTTATTCTCTTTGGCGACGGTCTGAAAACCAAAGTGCGTCGTCTCTTTTGAATCTTCCACCATCTCAGTGCCTGCTATTAAAGAATTTGTTCGTGAAGTGTAACAGATTGGGCGCGATTGCCCTACGATTCAACCACCCGACGATGTGCTGCTGGCTGGTGCGTCGCCCGCTATCGCCGCCTCTAATGTGTTGTCTTCATTATGATCGTTTAACGCGTCCTGGCCCGCTCGCAGCCGGGATTCCTCATCCTGCGCTTGCGCTTCTGCCGCTAATTCCGGATTAATCTCGCGTTTGATCTCCACCCCCAGGCCACGAAAAGCTTCAGCCTGAGCCAACAGATTGCCGCGCCCACCGCTGAGTTTTTTCATCGCCTGACGGTAGTTATCCTGCGCTTTATCCAGGCTCTGACCAATCGAGGACATGTCATCAACGAACAGACGCATTTTGTCATACAGACGGCTCGCCCGCTCGGCAATCTGTTGCGCATTGCGGCTCTGATGCTCATAACGCCACAGATTGGCGACAGTGCGCAGCGCCACCAGCAGCGTGGTCGGGCTAACCAGCATAATGTTATTTTTCAACGCCTCGGTAATCAGTTCGGGCTGTCTGTCGAGCGCAATCAGAAATGCGGGCTCAACCGGAATAAACATCAGCACGTAGTCGAGGCTGCGCAGGCCGGGTAGCTGCTGATAATCTTTACGCCCCAGCAAGCGAATATGATTACGCACCGACGCAATATGCTCCTGCAGTGCGCCTTCGCGGGTAAATTCATCGTCAGCATTGAAATAACGCTCATAGGCCACCAGCGTCATTTTGGCGTCTATCACCACATCTTTACCCTGCGGTAAACGGACAATCACATCCGGTTGCATACGCGCCCGGCTGTCATTTTCAATGCTGACCTGCGTTTGGTATTCATAACCCTCCCGCAGACCGGAAGCCTCCAGCACCCGCGTCAACACCACTTCGCCCCAGTTTCCCTGCGTTTTGTTATCGCCTTTTAAGGCCCGGGTCAGGTTGATGGCTTCCTGCGCCATTTGCGCGTTGAGTTGCTGAAGATTGCGAATTTCGTGGGCCAGCGTGTGGCGTTCCCGCGCTTCCTGGCCAAAGCTCTCCTGCACCTGGCGACGAAAACCGTCAAGCTGCTCCCGCAGCGGTGTCAGCAGGCCGTTGAGACTCTGCCGGTTCTGTTCATCCACGCGGCGGTTGCTCTGCTCAAAAATACGGTTGGCGAGGTTTTCAAACTGTTCGGTCAGGCGCTGCTCGCTGCTGTGCATCTGACGCAGTTTCTCTTCCGCATGCAGTTGGGTCGATTCCAATCGGGTGGTAACTTCGCGCAGGTCAGCCTCCAGCGAACTGTTGATGTGTTGCAGGCTACGTAGCTCGTTATTCAGCAGTTCACACTCGTTGCGCCAGTGCTCGCTTTGAGCGACCTGCTGCCGCGCGGCGCTGAGTTCGCCAAAGAGATCGCGCTGCCCGGCGAGGAGCTCCGCCTGCTGTTGCGCTCCGCGCCAGCTCGCCGCCAGCCAGCCGACCACCAGGCCCACCAGCGCCAACGCCACCATCACGATGATTGAAGTCTCCACCACGCCCCCTGATTACGCATCAATACAATCGGGGATTGTGCTGTATAAACGTCCAGTTTGGAAGGTCTTTTCCTGCGAGGAGGTACACAAAAAGAAAAGGCCGAACGCGTCGGCCTGTCAAATCACAAGGGAGAGTTACAGAAGACGGCGTGCCGCTTCGACAACGATTTTCACCGCGTGGCTTTCCGTTTGCTTCATGGTTTCAGCATTCGGGATCTCCTGCTGGGTGCGGTTAACGATCACCCCGGCAACCATCCCGGCGCGCAGTCCCTGGCTGGAGCACATGGTCAGCAGCGTGGCGGATTCCATTTCATAGTTCATCACGCCCATTGACTGCCACTCTTCCATCGAACCTTTAAAACGGCTCACTACGCGACCAGAGAACGTGTCATAACGCTCCTGGCCGGGGTAGAACGTGTCGGAAGAGGCGGTCACACCGATGTGTTTGGTCGCGCCAATAGCCTCTGCCGCAGCTACCAGTGCGGTAGTACAGGCGAAGTCAGCAACTGCCGGGTACTCCATTGGCGCAAAGTGCAGGCTGGCGCCATCAAGACGCACGGAAGCGGTGGTAATCAGCACATCGCCCACGTTGATATGCGGCTGAATAGCGCCCGTTGTGCCCACACGTAAGAAAGTACGGATACCAAGCTGCGCCAGTTCTTCCACGGCGATAGAGGTTGACGGACCGCCAATACCGGTAGAGCACACGATAACCGGCTTGCCGTCGAGCTCAGCGCGCCAGCTGGTAAATTCGCGATGCGATGCCAGTTTGACCGGCTTTTCCATCAGCGCGGCGATCTTTTCCACACGCTCCGGATCGCCAGGGACGATAGCCAGCGTAGCCCCTTGTAAATCGTTTTTGGTGAGGCCGAGATGAAAAACATCAGACTTGGACATAACAGACTCCTCTGTGGTCGGTTTTATCGGAAGAGGTAAAAAGATACTTTACAGAAGGCATACGCCTGATTTCGTGACTGGCATCACCGTGAATGAAAATGTTTGCACATGTTTTCCATGAAAAAGTGATGTTAATCACATTAACATGTTACATCTGACAACTCAGCAGCAAAGATAGTCTATAGCGGGGTGATTTGCGCGCGCGACAGGCCTTCCCGACTATAGTTATTGAAGCGCTAATAAAGGGTATGGAGAATGCCATGACAACGGATAAACAGCCGGGCTTTGCACCTGCAGCTTCACCTCACGCTTCAACTATTGTACATACGCCGGAAGATGCCTTAATCGCAGGCGAAACGTCAATTCCGTCCCAGGGCGAAAATATGCCCGCTTTTCACGCACGTCCAAAACATGCCGACGCACCCTTGCCCATCGTGATTGTGGTGCAGGAGATCTTTGGCGTGCATGAACATATTCGTGATATCTGCCGTCGGCTCGCGCTGGAAGGCTACCTCGCCATTGCGCCGGAACTTTATTTCCGCCAGGGTGACGCCAATGATTTTCCCGATGTGCCGACGCTGCTCAGCGGTCTGGTCAGTAAAGTGCCGGATGCGCAGGTGCTGGCCGATCTCGATCATGTCGCCAGTTGGGCCGCGCGCAACGGCGGGAATGCTCACCAGTTGATGGTCACTGGCTTTTGCTGGGGCGGGCGCATTGCCTGGCTGTACGCGGCGCATAACCCGCAACTGAAAGCGGCTGTCGCCTGGTATGGCAAACTGGTGGGGGAGAAATCGCTGAACTCGCCGAACCATCCGGTGGATATCGCGACCGAGCTCAGCGCACCCGTACTGGGTCTGTATGGTGCGCAGGATACCGGGATCCCTGTCGACACCGTGGAAACCATGCGCCAGGCCCTGCGCGCCGCCAACGCCAATGCGGAAATCGTGGTTTACCCCGAGGCAGGGCATGCCTTTAATGCCGATTACCGCCCGAGTTATCACGAAGAGTCAGCAAAAGATGGCTGGCAGCGGATGCTGGCGTGGTTCGCGCAATACGGAAAAAAATAAGGTTATGGCGCTGGAGGTGACACATTACGCCGCCTCCAGACGCCAGCCTTGAGTCAGACGAACGGATACCGTCTGTTGCAACGGCAGCGGCGAATGATGAAACGCACTCAGTGTTTGCCCATCGTGCAAGCGCAAATCCAGCATGTACCGCTCTCCCTGGTAGACACAACCCTCCACCTCCGCGCGCAACCCGTTATCAGCCACCTGCACATGCTCCGGACGGATCAGGACTTGCTGCCGCTCGCCCACGCCAAAGCCCTCATGTAACAGTGCGCTATCCAGTTGCCTGACGCCCGCAGGCGTGGCGAGTGAGAGTACACTGCCCTTGCCGATAAAGCGGGCAACCCAGGCATTGTGAGGATGCTGATACAGCGCCTGCGGCGCGCCCCACTGCTTAAGTTCACCCTGATGCATCACCGCGATATGGCTGGCTAACGCCATGGCTTCTGCCTGATCATGCGTGACATAGACAAAGGTCGCGCCGGTACGACGATGAAACTCACGGAACGTCTGTTCCATGGTGGCTCGCAAATGGCGATCGAGGTTAGCCAATGGCTCATCCAGCAACACTATCTGTGGTTCAGAAACGAGGCAACGCGCCAGCGCCACCCGTTGCCGTTGGCCACCGCTCAGTTCCTGCGGCGAACGCGCGGCATACGCGCCAAGCTCAACCACCTCCAGCGCCGCCATGACCTGTTTCTGCCGCGCAGCGCCTTGTACTTTACGCAGCTTCAACGGATAGCCAACATTCTCCGCCACTGTCATATGAGGCCACAGGGCATAGGACTGAAACACCATCGCCATGTCGCGCTGCTCCGGGGGCACATGGGTACGGGTATCCGCTAACAAGCGCTCCCCTAACAGCAAACGCCCTGCGCTGAGTTGCTCCAGCCCGGCGAGAATGCGCAACGTGGTAGTTTTGCCGCAACCGCTCGGTCCCAGTAGCGCAGTAAACGCCCCTTGAGGAAGGGTAAGCGTTAATTCCCGCACCACGGTTTGCCCGCCGAAGACTTTACTTAAGCGCTCAAGTCTCAGTTCTGCCATGGGATCACTCCTTTGGGGAAGTAGCGGCCAAGCGCGCTCAACAACAGCATCACTATGGCGATCAGCGCCACGACCAATACAGAAATCGCGGAGGCCAGCACCTTATTGCCGCTTTCATCAAGGTTAAAAATCACCACGCCGAGCGTCTCTTTCCCGGCACTCCATAACAACGCCGACACGGTCAGTTCATTTACGGCGGTCAAAAAGACCAGCAACGCCCCGGCAAACGCCGCAGGTGCCAGCAACGGCAGCACAATATGGAGTAGCCGTTGAGAGAAGTTCGCCCCCGCCAGACTGGCGGCCTCTTCCATGGCCGGATCCAGTTGCAACATACTGCTATGCACAGGTTTCAGGCATACCGTCAGAAAACGCGCAAGATACGCAAACAGGATAATCGTCAGCGTCCCGCTCAGGCTGATATCCAGCAGCGGTAATGGGCGGGTGAACAGTAAAATGCAGGCAATCGCCAGTACCACACCAGGAAGCGTATAGGGAATGTCGATCAGACTGTGCAGCCAGCGCAGCGCACGGTTGGGATAGCGCACCAGCAGCCATGCCAGTGGCAAGCTCAGCAGCATCAACATAACGGCGGCGGAAACAGACAAAAAAAGACTGTTGGTCAGTGCCCGCCAGGTGGCACTCTGCACATCGAAAATACCGCGCCAGGCCGCGAAGGTGATCGTATCGCTATTCAGCGGCACGCCCAGCGTGGGGACCAACGACGTGACGATCAACGCCAACAGCGGCGCGAGCAGAATGGCGCACAATACTCCCGCCAGCAGAGCTTCCGTGGCCAACCGCCATTTACCCAGCGTAAAACCGAGCGCCCGTCCGGCCATGCCGATCAGCGGCAAGGCATAACGACGCTGCATATGCCCTTGCAGGGTGACAATCCCTATTGCTACACCCCCCATCAGCACCGACAGCGCGGCGACATCATTGAGCATGGAGGGGCCAAAACTGGAAAGCGTCTGGTAGATGTGCACAGGCAGCACAAAATACGAGATGGGGATCCCCAGCATCGCCGGAATGCCAAAATTCCCAAGCGCAGAGACAAATGCAATCGCCGCACCGGCCCACAGCGCAGTGCGGCACAAGGGCAATACCATATCGAAAAAGACCCGCCACAGCGACGCGCCATGTAAGCGTGCAGCTTCAATATGCTCTTTCGGCAACGACTGTAACTGCGTGCGCAGCGCCAGAAATACCAGCGGCGCGTGCTGAATACCAAGCAGGAGCGCAATCCCTTCAGCCGAGTAGAGCGGATTGGCACTGCCAAAACCAGGCGCCAACCCGAGGCTATTGAGCAAAATGCTCCCCGGCCCAAACAGTTGTAGCCAGCTCAGGGCGGTGACCTGCGGGGGGATCATCATCGGCAGCATAAACAGAAATACCCACAACTGTTTAATACGGATGTCGGTCAACGCCAGACAAAAGGCGAACAGGCCGCCCAGCAGCAGAGAAAGCAGCGTACCCAGCCCGCTGGTATAGACGCTGTGCCAGAGCGCAGCCCAGGTTGCCGGGTTGCTTAGCACGCGCCATAAACTGCTGTCGCTGCCCTGTCGCCAGTCAAGCAGCGCAGAGAGCAACAAGCGCAGACTCGGCAATACGCTGAGCAAGGCGACAAGGCATAATAATAGCCATATCAGCCCCTTACCCGGGCCGCTACCCGCGTTCTGGCGCAGCGTCATACTGGTCATCCGTTAGCGATTTCCAAACAAGTCGGCAAAGCGTTTTTTGTTGGCTTCTGTATCCGCCAGCGCTTTTACCGCATCGAAAGGCATTAATTTGATGCTGTCTCGTGGCGGGAAACCGGCGGGTACCGGCAGTGCGGCATCAGCAGGTAGATATCCCTGTTGCAGCACCAGTTTTTGCCCCTCGTCAGAGAGCACAAAGTCGATAAACGCTTTTGCTCCCTCCGGGTTTTTCGCGCCTTTCAGCATCGCTACTGGCTCAGTGACGATACTGACGCCCTCTTTCGGGAACACAAACTCAATTGGCGCACCTTTGGCTTTT
This sequence comes from Kosakonia oryzendophytica, assembly GCF_900094925.1. Classification (GTDB taxonomy): domain Bacteria; phylum Pseudomonadota; class Gammaproteobacteria; order Enterobacterales; family Enterobacteriaceae; genus Kosakonia; species Kosakonia oryzendophytica. The sequence continues at coordinate 23,039 of NZ_FMAY01000017.1, forward strand.
TCGCGGATTGCCATGTAATCCACCAGTACGCCATACGCTTTGCTGCCGGAAGTGATGGCGCTCATCACTGCGCCGTTACCGTTCTGCGGCATAGCGCCATTTTCTTTCAGCTTTTCGTAGTAGCCCCAACCCAACGCAGGATCCGTCATCAGCGTCGCCTGATGAATTTGCGCCGCGCCGGAGTAAAGCGGGCTGGGCAAGGTGGTCATGTTTTTTAGTTCAGGTTTGAGCAAATCCTGCCAGGAGGTCGGTTTGACCGGGGCTTTGCTGTGATACGCAATGCCGGTGGTGATCAGTTTTGTGCCGTAGTAATAACCTTCTTTATCATAGAGTTGCGCAGCGAATCGCGCAGCCTGCGGCGAAGAATAAGGGGCCAGCAAGTGTTGTTGTTTCAGGGACTCCATGGTGACGCTGTCGGCAATCAACAGCACATCCGGCGCAGCGCCTCCGGCAGCGAGTTCTGCTTGCAGGCGGGCAATGAGTTTGCTGGTTCCATCGCGGATCCATTTCACTTCCATGTCCGGGTGCGCTTTTTCGAAAGCGCTGACGGTAACCTGCGCATCTTCCGTCGGTTGGCTGGTGTAGAGGGTCAACGTGGATTTCGCAAAAGCCGTTGTGCTCATGATCGCCAACAACAGTGCCGTTAACGCCTTTTTTTTACTCATGGTTCATCCCCTTTGTTTTCGTTGCGACGATTAAAACAAGGGAATTTGACAGAAATGTTACTGACGGGATGTTAATGCACGACGGAAATAACGCGTCGCCGGTTTTACAACAGGCGACGCGGGAAGGCTTAGGCCTGGCGCAGGTTCTGCGCCGCTTTCACCATGTTTGCCAGCGCACTGCGCGTTTCCGGCCAGCCACGGGTTTTCAGACCGCAATCCGGGTTCACCCACAGACGCTCCGCCGGAATGCGCTGCGCCGCTTTCTGCAACAGCGCTTCAATCCACTCTACACTTGGCACATTTGGCGAGTGAATGTCATACACGCCCGGTCCGATTTCGTTCGGGTATTCGAACTCTTCGAACGACTCCAGCAACTCCATATCAGAACGCGAGGTTTCAATGGTGATTACGTCCGCATCCAGCGCCGCGATAGAATCCATGATGTCATTAAACTCGCAGTAACACATGTGGGTGTGGATCTGCGTGTCATCTTTCGCCACTGCGGCGTTGATACGAAACGCTTCTACGCCCCATGCCAGATACGCATCCCAGTCGCTGCGGCGCAACGGCAAACCTTCACGCAGTGCCGGTTCGTCGATTTGAATGATGCCGATGCCCGCCGCTTCCAGATCCGCCACTTCATCACGTAACGCCAGGGCAATCTGTTTGGCAATGGTTTCGCGGCTCACATCTTCACGCGGGAACGACCAGCAGAGGATGGTAACCGGACCGGTCAGCATGCCTTTTACCGGTTTGTCAGTCAGTGACTGCGCATACTTCGCCCACTCCACCGTGATCGCTTCCGGGCGGCTCACATCGCCGATCACGACAGGGGGTTTGACGCAGCGGGAACCGTAGCTCTGTACCCAGCCGTTTTGCGTGAAGACAAAACCGTCCAGATGCTCGCCAAAGTACTCCACCATGTCATTACGCTCGGCTTCACCGTGTACCAGTACATCCAGACCAAGACGCTCCTGCTCCACAATGGCCTGTTTGATATGTTCGGCAATGCCGGTGCGGTAGTTGCCCGCATCCAAACGTCCCTGTTTGAAATCCAGACGCAGACCGCGGATCTCGGTCGTCTGCGGGAATGACCCGATAGTCGTGGTCGGCCATGCGGGCAGGTTAAAGCGCTGGCGCTGCGCCTGCGCACGCCTGGCGTACGGGTTGCCGCGCTGGCTGTCCTGCGCGGTGATCGCCGCCAGACGCCTGGCCACCGCTGGGTTATGCACACGGGTGGAGTGGCGACGCGCCTGGATCGGGGCGCTCCATTCATCCAATTGTTCGGTGTTGCCGCTGTTCAGCGCATCACGCAGCAGCGCCAGCTCCTGGCATTTTTGCAGCGCAAAGGCAAACCAGCTCTTCACTTCCGCATCAAGTCGCGTCTCTACGCTCAGATCGATCGGGCTGTGCAGCAACGAGCAAGAGGACGCTACCCACAGCGCACGCTGGCCGACAATGTCTTTAAATTGCGCGTATTTTTCCGTCAGATCGGCGCGCCAGACGTTACGACCATTCACCAAACCGGCGGAGAGCAACCAGTCGGTCGGCAAACGTGTGTGCAGTTCAGCAACATTGTCGTTACCGTGCACCAGATCGACATGCAAACCCTGCACCGGCAGCGCGGTGATGACGTCAAGGTTCGGGGTCACGCCTTCAAAGTAGGTGGTCAGCAGCAGTTTCACCTGACCTGCCAGCACGTCGTAAGCCGGTTTGAAGGCGTCCAGCCACGCCTGTGGCAACTCCAGCACCAGCGCGGGCTCATCAATCTGTACCCACTCAATACCGCGTTTCGCCAGTTCCGCGAGTACCTGTTTGTAAACCGGCAGAATGTCTGCCAGCAGGCTCAGACGGTCAAACTGTTCACCTTTGACTTTGCCCAGCCACAGATACGTGACCGGCCCCAGTAGTACAGGTTTGATCTTGTGGCCCAGCGCCAGCGCTTCATCGACTTCATCAAGTAACTGAGTCCAGGTCAGTTTAAACTGCTGGCCTTTACTGAATTCCGGCACCATGTAGTGGTAGTTGGTGTTAAACCATTTGGTCATTTCGGCGGCCGCAGCTGGCTCGCCAGTGGGTGCGCGACCGCGGCCAATGCGGAACAGGGTGTCGATATCAACAGAGCCGTCGTTGTTCTGATGACGAGCCGGCACGTTGCCTAACAGCAGGCTGGTGGTCAGAACATGGTCGTACCAGGCAAAGTCGCCTACCGGCAGCAGATCGATGCCTGCGGCTTTTTGCTGCTCCCAGTGACGGGCGCGCAGTTCGCGACCTACCGCCAGCAGTTCTTCACGGGTGGCGTTACCCGCCCAGTAGCTTTCTTGCGCTTTTTTCAACTCGCGACGCAGGCCAACGCGAGGGAAACCGAGGGTGTGATTAAGAATTGTCATTTTTAGCCTCTTTAATAGGTTAATCCAAAGGATTTCGGATTAAGGGAAGGCGGCAAACTCAGGGAGCCCCAGGAGCTTACTCAAGTAAGTGACTGGGGGACGTGAGTGAAGCCAACGCACCATTAATTCGAAAGACGAAGGATTTTGGACGTCCAGATGTTTACACATCTATAATTCGCAAGTACTGTATATTCCTCAAGCGCAAATTGTTCATGCCGGAGTGAAGGACTTTCATGATCGAGATTAAACACCTGAAAACGCTACAAGCGTTACGGAACAGCGGGTCGCTTGCGGCGGCGGCGGCGACGCTGCACCAGACGCAATCCGCCCTTTCCCACCAGTTCAGCGATCTGGAACAACGCCTTGGCTTCCGGCTCTTTGTCCGTAAAAGCCAGCCATTACGCTTTACGCCGCAGGGCGAGATCCTGCTGCAACTGGCCAATCAGGTGCTGCCGCAAATCAGTCGCGCGCTGCAATCCTGCAATGAACCGCAGCAAACCACGCTGCGTATCGCGATTGAATGCCATAGCTGTATCCAGTGGCTTACGCCAGCGCTTGAGAACTTCCGCCAGCACTGGCCGCAGGTTGAGATGGATTTCAAATCCGGTGTGACGTTTGATCCGCAGCCTGCGCTGCAACAGGGCGAATTGGATCTGGTGATGACGTCAGACATCCTGCCGCGCAGCGGTCTACACTATTCGCCGATGTTTGATTTTGAGGTGCGATTGGTAGTGGCACCGGATCATCCACTGGCGGCGAAAGCGCGCATCACGCCGGATGATATCGCTGGCGAAACGCTGTTGATCTACCCGGTGCAGCGCAGCCGCCTTGATATCTGGCGTCATTTTCTGCAACCGGCTGGCATCAGTCCGTCGCTCAAAAGCGTGGATAACACATTACTGCTGATTCAGATGGTGGCCGCCCGCATGGGGATAGCAGCGTTGCCGCACTGGGTCGTGGAGAGTTTTGAACGCCAGGGTCTGGTGGTGACCAAAACCCTGGGTGAAGGATTGTGGAGCCGGTTGTACGCTGCCGTACGGGATGGCGAGCAGCGTCAGCCGATTACGGAAGCGTTTATTCGCTCAGCGCGGAACCACGCTTGCGATCATCTGCCGTTTGTGCGGAGCGCGGAGCGACCCAACGCCGATGCACCCACAGCGAGGCCATTATCACCGCACCACCCATAATAAAACTCGGCCAGTGCGGTTGTTCCTGCCAGATAGCCAGATTCACTAATAACCCGGCGGGAACGTGCACATTGTTCATAATGCCGAGCGTACCGGCGTCTACCTGGGTGGCGCCGTAGTTCCACATAAAGTAACCCAGCCCGGACGCCACAACGCCCAGCCAGACCAGTACGCTCCACTGCAACGTCGTCGTCGGCAATTTCTGCGGGTTGCCCAGCACAAACCACGCGATAATCGCCACCACAAACGCACCGAGATAGAACCAGGCAAAGGCGTTATGCTGCGGCATCGGGCGCGTCTCCATCAGGCGTTTATAACCCACCATGCCGATGGCGAAGCTGATGTTCGCCAGTTGCACCAGAATCAGTCCCACCCAGAAGTGATCGCTCACTTTGTCGTAGCGGATGATCGCCGCACCAATCACCGCCAGCCCGGCGCTCAGTGCGTAGCTCCAGCGCAGCCCGCGCTTGCTCAACAGATCGTAAATCAGGGTGATATACAGCGGCGTAAAGACCGTAAACAGCAGGAATTCAGACACGGTCAGATAGAGATACGCCTGGAAGCTGAACAGATACATAATGCCCAGTTGCAACGCCCCCACCAGCATATACAGCCCGAGGGTTTTCAGGCTGTGCCCACGCGCGCGCAGGAACGGTAAAAATACCAGTGCCGCCAGTCCCACACGCATCAGCACGGAGAAGTAGCTGTCGACATGGCCGGCCAGGTATTCGCCAATCAGGCTAAAGGAAAAGGCCCACAGGATCGTGGTGGTAATCAGTAACGCCACAATGAATATCTCGCAGAAGAGTGAACACACATTGTAGCGAACTCAGTTGTGCAAAGTTTGAGTTTTTAGTTGACGTGTGGTTAATAAGCAACCACACGTCAATATTAATCAATCAAGGAACAACTTGCGCAGATAATTCGGGACGGCGTTGTCGGCATTGGTGCCGATCACTTCAAGCTCCGGATGCAACTCTTTCAGGCGCTGATGAGCATTGCCCATAATGCAGCCTTTGCCCGCCATGGACAGCATCTCGGCATCGTTCATGCCGTCGCCAAACGCGATGCACTCTTTCAGGCTGTAACCCAGCGCACCAGCCACCGCTTCCAGGGCATGCCCCTTCGAAACGCCGCCCGCCATCACTTCCAGACAGGTCAGGGTAGAGAAACTGACGTTCACGCGATCGCCCCAGCGTGCGTTAATCGCCTGCTCCAGCGGCAGCAATTTTTCATGGCTTTCGCAGGTGAAAAAGACTTTACTGATACCGTCTGTCTCCAGCATTCCGGGTTCATACAGGGAGTACTGGAACACCGCCTCTTTGAAAAAGCGCATCTCGTCAGGGCGGTGACGGTTCATAAACCACTCATCATCGCGATAGACGTTAGTCACAATATCCGGTTCGTTATGCACCACACCAAACAGATCGGCGGCAATATCGCGATCCAGATTGTGGGTAAAGACCAGATGGCCGTCGGTATCGTGCACGCGCGCGCCGTTAGAGGTAATCATATAGGCTTTGATGCCCAGATTATCGCGGATTTGCCCGACATCCACATGATGGCGGCCGGTAGCAAAAACAAAATTGACGCCACGCGCGGTCAGCAGTTTTAACGTTTCTTTGGCGAAAGGCGACAGTGTGTGGTCGGGGGAGAGCAAGGTACCATCTAAATCAGACGCAACAACCTGGTACATAAGAAAATTTAACCTCAATAAGTCATCAGTTATGCCGGTCGAAAAATTCGACGATGGCGTTGAGCGCGACCGAGCGCATAGCGTCCTTTTCAAAAAGGATCTCATGGTACGCGCCTTGAATGACAAGCGGTTTGCCTCCTTCACAGGGGTGGCCTGCCGCGGCGCGAATGTCGCAGAAGCGTTGCAACATGCGGTTATCCACCACATGCTCCTCTTCTGCCTGAACGATCAGTGTTGGGGTGGTATCTTTTTCCGCACCCGCCAGCGCCTGTTCACCCGCCTGAATGCCTTCCCGCACCCAGTGCCAGGTCGGCCCGCCCACGCGGAGCTTCGGCTCATCGGCATAAAAACGCAGGTTACGCCGGTAGCGCTCACGACTGTGCGTCAGCACGTTAATGGCGAAGGGCAACGCGCGCCAGCTCCCGGTACCGATGGCATAGCCCTCGCGGATACTGCGGTAACTCTCCGCCCAGTCGAGCAAGGGGCGCACCATCCAGTCAGGAAGATGAATGATAATGCCGAACATGGGCGCACACAGCGCAATGGCGTCACACGCCTGTGGATAGCGCTGTAAAAAGAGTTCAGCAATCGCGCCGCCCATGGAGTGCGCCAGAATATAGCGTTTACGCCACGACCCGCTGGCGACTTCCTGATCCCAGAAGGCCGCCAAATCATCGACATAATCGCTAAAATTAACCACATGGCCACGGTGCGTATCCGCCAGCATTCGCCCGGAACGCCCCTGACCGCGATGATCGAGAATCAGCACATCAAAACCGAGGTGGAACAGGTCGTACGCCAGTTCCGCATACTTCACATAACTTTCTATACGGCCAGGGCAAACGACAATCAAACGATCGTTGCCCTGCGCGCGAAACCGGACAAAACGCACCGGCACATCATCCACACCGGTAAACTCCGCCTCTTCACGCGAGCGCCAGAAGTCCATCAGTGGCCCCATGGTAAAAGCCGCGAACGCTTTTTCTCTGGTTTCCCATGCTGTTTTTTGCCGAAACATTGGGATTTCGCCCCTGTTAGCCATGTAAAATCGTTTTTTTGTGACCAATAGCAAATTCCGCTGACAATAGCGTATTGTGGCATAAAAACAGACATCCAGGGAGTTTCTCATGACCTTCGAATGGTGGTTTGCCTACCTGCTGACATCTTTAATCCTGAGCCTGTCCCCCGGTTCTGGCGCAATCAATACCATGACCACCTCCATCAACCATGGCTATCGCGGCGCGGCAGCATCCATTGCCGGGTTGCAAACCGGTTTAGGCATTCATATTGTGCTGGTTGGCGTGGGGCTGGGAACACTGTTCTCCCGTTCAGTGCTGGCGTTCGAGGTGTTGAAATGGGCGGGCGCAGCGTACCTGATTTGGCTGGGGATCCAGCAATGGCGTGCCGCAGGCGCTATCGACCTCAATACGCTGGCGCAAACCCAGTCGCGCGGGCGTCTGTTTAAGCGGGCGGTGTTTGTGAACCTGACCAACCCGAAAAGCATCGTATTTCTTGCCGCGCTGTTCCCACAGTTTATTGTGCCAAACCAGCCACAGGTGATGCAGTATGTGGTACTCGGCGTCACAACCATTGTGGTGGATATTATCGTGATGATTGGTTATGCCACGCTGGCGCAGCGCATCGCGGTATGGATCAAAGGTCCGCATCAAATGAAAGCGCTGAACAAGGTATTTGGTTCGCTGTTTATGCTGGTCGGCGCGCTGCTGGCCTCCGCAAGGCACGCCTGAACATGATGCCCGGTGGCGCAACGCTAACCGGGCAAAACGGGCTTAACGAGAGATGATCAGATGAATGCCGAAACCGGCGAACAGCGCACCGGCGAAACCGTCGATCCACTTCGCCAGACGCTGATAACCACGACGGATCTTCGGCAAGGCGAACAGACTGGCCACCACAGTAAACCAGGCGAATGTTTCCAGCGCAATCAACACAAAGATGCCCCAACGCGCGCCCGCGCCTACGCTGTCACCGACAAACAGCGAAAACACCGAACCAAAATAGATGATCGCTTTCGGGTTAGCGAGGTTAGTGAGTAAGCCTTTCATAAAGCTGCGACCGCTGGCCGCCAGCTCAACCTGCGGCGCATCGCCGCTTTTCTGTTCTTTTTTCAGCGCCCCACGCAGCATCTGATAACCCATCCAGCACAGGTACAAGCCGCCGCCCACCATAATAATGTTATGCAGCCAGGCCATTTTTTCGAGGATCAGGTTCAGCCCGAGCAGCGCCACGCCAGCCCAGACCATGACACCGGTGGTAATACCGAGTACGCCCATCATCGCTTCTTTACGCGAGCGGCTCACGGCAGTTTGAGAGACGAAGAAGAAATCCGGACCGGGGCTCATCAGTGCAACAATGTGCACAAGCGCAACGGTGAGAAATAGCATCAACATAGATAACTCGCGGGGAAAGAGTTCAGTGAGTCATTATCCTCGCACTTTTCCTGCGGGCTGACTACTCCTCTTCACCGTCGATATGGGCACGGATTAGCGCCATAAATTCCTGCCCGAAACGTTCGAGCTTACGCGTTCCCACGCCGTTCACGCTGAGCATTTCCCCGGGCGAGAGCGGCATCTGCTCAGCCATTTCAATCAGCGTAGCATCGTTAAATACCACATACGGTGGAATATTCTCTTCGTCGGCAATGGCCTTACGCAGTTTACGTAATTTGGCAAACAGCTTGCGATCATAGTTACCCACGGCCGCTTTTTGCATGACTTTTGACTTCAGCGCCGCCATACGCGGCACGGCCAGCATCAGCGGTACATCCGCGCGCAATATCGGTCGCGCGGCCTCGGTGAGTTGCAGCGCGGAGTGCTGGGCGATGTTCTGCGTGGCGAAGCCTAAATGGATCAACTGGCGGATCACGCTGACCCAATGCTCATGGCTATGATCGCGCCCGATCCCGTAAACCGGTAATTTGTCGTGCCCCATTTCGCGGATCCGCTGATTATTGGCGCCGCGCAGCACTTCCACCACGTACCCCATCCCAAAGCGCTGGTTCACGCGATAAATCGCCGACAGCGCTTTTTGCGCGTCCTGCAAACCGTCATACTGCCGTGGTGGATCGAGACAAATATCACAGTTGCCGCACGGCTCCTGCCGCCCTTCGCCAAAGTAATTCAGCAGCACCAAACGGCGGCAGGTTTGCGCTTCAGCAAACGCGCCCATCGCATTAAGTTTATGCCGTTCAATATCCTGTAACGGCCCGGCGGGTTTCTCCTCCAGGCAGCGACGCAGCCATGCCATATCCGCCGGATCGTAAAACAGCATCGCTTCCGCTGGCAGGCCGTCTCGCCCGGCGCGGCCTGTTTCCTGATAATAGGATTCGATATTTCGCGGAATATCGAAATGCACCACAAAACGGACGTTGGGTTTATTGATGCCCATCCCGAACGCCACCGTCGCCACCACGATTTGCAGATCGTCGCGCTGGAACTGCTCCTGCACGCGTGCACGCACATCGTTCTCCAGACCCGCATGGTAGGCTGCGGCGCTAAAACCGCGGCTTTGCAGACGCGCGGCGGTGTCTTCCACTTTCGCGCGACTGTTGCAGTAAATAATCCCGGATTTGCCGCGTTGCTCCTGCACATAGCGCAGGAGTTGATCAAGCGGCTTGAATTTTTCCATCAGCATGTAGCGGATGTTAGGACGATCGAAGCTGCTAACCTGAATAAGCGGGTTGTTAAGCCCCAGAAGGTTAACAATATCGCGGCGGGTCGTGTCGTCTGCGGTGGCGGTCAGTGCCATAAACGGCACGGCGGGGAGCATCTGGCGCAACTGACCCAGCGCAGCGTATTCCGGGCGGAAATCGTGCCCCCATTGGGAAATACAGTGTGCTTCATCCACCGCCAGCAATACCGGGTTCCACTGGCGAAGCTGATCCAGGAAGTTGTCGAGCATCAGCCGTTCGGGGGCGATATACAACAACCGGATATGCCCGTTGCGACACCCCGCGAGTACCTCAAGCTGCTGCTCGCGGCTTTGCGTTGAATTCAGGCACGCCGCCGCCACGCCATTGGCAAGCAGTTGATCGACCTGGTCTTTCATCAATGAGATCAGCGGCGATACCACCACCGTCAGACCATCCAATACCAGCGCCGGGATCTGATAGCACAGCGATTTCCCGCCGCCTGTCGGCATCACCACCAGGCAGTCGCGACCGCCAAGCACCGTATCGATGATGTCCTGTTGGCCCGGGCGGAACTGCTGGTAGCCAAAGGTTTCCTGCAAAACCTGTTTAGCCAGCGATTCCTGATTCAATACTTCCGCCTGCGCCACAATGACCCCATCTGCCTGAAATAAAAACAGGCGCTATTTTCAGCGCCTGCGCCGGAAACTGCAATGCTTTAAAACAGATCGTTAAGCATCACGCCTACGCCAACACGGGTTTGATTAAAGTTATAGTCAATCAGCGATTCGCCGTAGCCGCTATACACTTGGGTATAAAGGCGCACGTGTTTGGTGACGGGATAGCTTAAACCAATTTCTGCGCCGCCATAGCCGGTGTTCCAGTTATATTGGCCTTTTGCACTGAGGATCGCATCACCCAATTGGTAGCCGATTTTCAGCTGGTAGTAGCCCATATATTTGGTGATGTCCGGGTTATCATCCGTTGAACCCACCACATACCACGGCTTCACTTCGACCAGCCAGTTGCCCTGTTGCGCCATCAGACGCGTATAAAGGCGGTTCCAGCTACGGGACGTTGGGTCAGAGCGGCCATTCGAGTCATGGTTAAAACCGAACTCCACGTCACGCAGTGTCCAACCAGCTAGTTCGTAATCGGTCGCAAACCCCAGGAACAACTGCGGCTCATAGTTTGTCTCGCGAAACGGCGAAGACTCAGAGCTGTTCGAAAGCTGCCACCAGGATTTTTGCGTATAGGAGCCGCCGAACACGGAGTTTGGCCCAAGGATCCCGCGCCATAACGGGAATGCGAGGCTCAGCTGAAATTTGACCTCATCTTTGCGCGCATTATCTGACCAGTTATACGATCGGATCGCTTCTTTGTTCAGATCGCTGGTATCCGTGTAGATAACGTAGTTGGATTCATACGGATAGAGCGTGAAGGGATTATCATGCTCCTGCAATAAATTGGCGATGATGCTGCCGCGCACGGCGGGCGCATCATGAACTTCTTTTACCGTTGCTTCCTGTGCGTATACCGTAAATGGCAGCGCAAGCACTGCGAAAAGCCAACCCAGAGAGGTCCGCATTGGTGTGGTGCTCCCAAAACATATTGTTGACGTGAATTTCTTCCCAGAAAGTATTCTACATATTTATTGAGTAACTGCTCATGTATCGGTTCCGAAAGTGGAAATCAACAAACGATAAGCATATTATCAACATTTTCTTAACTCATCGGATCAGATAATTATGTCAGGTGTTCTCACAGCGGAAGAAGTTCTGAAAACGGTAGGTGAGATTTTTGTTTACCACATGCCTTTTAACCGCGCGTTAGGGCTGGAGCTGGAGCGTTATGAAAAAGAGTACGCACAGCTGGGTTTCACCAATCAGCCCATGATGGTGGGTAACTGGGCACAGAGCATTTTACATGGCGGCGTTATCGCTTCGGCGCTGGATGTCGCTGCCGGTCTGGTGTGCGTCGGCAGCACGTTGACGCGTCATGAAACCATCAGCGAAGAGGAGCTGCGCCAGCGTTTATCGCGAATGGGCACCATTGATTTGCGCGTCGATTACCTGCGCCCGGGGCGCGGTAACCGCTTCACCGCCAGCAGTAGTTTGCTGCGCGCAGGCAACAAAGTGGCGGTTGCTCGCGTGGAGCTGCATAACGAAGAGCAGCTCTATATCGCCAGCGCTACTGCCACTTATATGGTGGGGTGAGACGGTAAAATCGGGTAACATTAGGGTTCATTTCAGCCAAGAGTTTTCCTGATGGATGCAAAACAGACGCGGCTGGGCGTGTTACTCGCCCTGGCCGCCTATTTTATTTGGGGTGTCGCCCCGGCCTATTTCAAAGTGATTTGGTACGTCCCGGCCGACGAAATCCTGACGCACCGCGTTATCTGGTCTTTCTTCTTTATGCTGGCGTTAATCAGCGTTAGCCGACAGTGGAACAGTGTTAAAGCTCTGCTGCATACCCCGAAAAAGATCCTGTTGCTGGCGCTTTCCGCCGTGCTGATCGGCGGTAACTGGCTGCTGTTTATTTGGGCGGTGAACCACAACCATATGCTGGAAGCCAGCCTGGGTTACTTTATTAACCCGCTGGTGAATATCCTGCTGGGAATGCTGTTTTTGGGTGAGCGTTTTCGCCCTATGCAATGGTTAGCGGTGTTACTGGCCGGTATCGGTGTGCTGGTGCAACTGTGGACCTTCGGTTCGTTACCCATCATCGCGCTGGGTCTGGCGTTTAGCTTCGCGTTCTATGGCTTGCTGCGCAAAAAAATCGCCGTCGACGCGCAAACCGGCATGCTGGTAGAGACGCTGTGGCTATTGCCTGTGGCAGCAATATGGCTGTTCGGCATTACGGACAGCCCGACCAGTCACATGGGACAAAACAGCCTGTCGCTTAATCTGCTGCTGATCGCCGCAGGTGTCGTCACTACCGTACCGCTGCTCTGCTTTACCGGCGCGGCAACACGTCTGCGTTTGTCGACGCTCGGCTTTTTCCAGTATATCGGGCCGACGTTAATGTTCCTGCTGGCAGTATTGTTCTATGGCGAGCATCCGGGCACAGATAAGATGGTGACTTTTGGCTTTATCTGGGTTGCGCTGGCTATCTTTGTCATCGATGCCATTTATACCCAACGCGGTTTTCGCAAAAAGGCATAATCAATTAAACGGGCGGAACAGAGCCGCCCGTTGTCTATAAATACGCAAAATATTCATAGTTAAGATTTATCTTAATCGCATGTAAATGACGAAATGCTATATTCCCGGCCTTCGTCATATGCGCCATTCAGGATGAATTGGAAATGATCCGCAGGATTTTTTTGCCTTCAGGCAAAATGTGCCTTATGCGTGGGCCGTATATCCTTATCTTTTTGCTTCTGCATATTATCTTTTTACTGGCGTTCTTCAGCCTGGTTGGCATACCCGTTGTGCCGCTACTCTGCATCCTGATTTATACCTGGGTGAAGATCAACATCAATGCGCAACGGTGTCGTGATAGCGGCGGAAAAGCCCGTTATATCGTTATTTCGTCCATCCTCGTTTATTTCGCTTCATTGGTTGTCGCCGGCCTCGGATACGTTGGCGATGACGACTGCATGCTGCTGGGCGTGAGAATTTACTTCGCCTACGACGGCCTGGTGTTCTTTTTCTTAATGTTGGCGCCTACCCAGATAAAAAAACAAACTAATTCAATAGACAGGATTTCTATTTAGGAGAGGAAAATGAGTACTATCAGCAATTATGATTATCAGAATGACGCATCGCTGAATGACAAGTGGAAGTTTCGCTTCGCATTCTTTGAAAAGCACGGTTATCCCGCATTCTGGGGGCTTTCCCCGGCGTGGAAAGAAGCCTTTAAAGGGATGACTTTCGGTCAGAAGAGAAAAGTGTCCATGAACTACTTCGCCTTTTTCTTTCCGTTTATTTATCTCTTTATTCTTGGCTTATGGAAAAAGGCACTGCTGGTCATCGTGCTTAACGTTGTGGTCTTCGTGCTCGCGGTTATTTCCGGTGTCGGCTTTCTGGGCTATCTGGTAAACGCCATTGTCGCTATGCGAACAAACATCTGGTATTACGATTATAAAACGAAGGGTATCCAGGACTGGAGCATCTGAATAAAAAAGGTTCAGCGCAGGCTGAACCTTTTTTGATCGTTAAAGCCAGTTACGGCGTTTAAAGTAGAGATACGGCGCAAGCCCGGCGAGGATCATAAAGATAATCGCCCCTGGGTAACCAAAGCTCCAGTGCAGTTCCGGCATAAATTCGAAGTTCATCCCGTAACTCGAGGCCACCAGCGTTGGCGGCAGGAATACGACGGAAACCACCGAGAAAATCTTAATGATGCGGTTCTGCTCAATATTGATGAACCCCATTGCCGCCTGCATCAGAAAGTTCACTTTCTGGAACAGCGATTCGTTGTGCGGCAGCAGGGATTCGATATCGCGCAGGATCTCGCGCGCTTGTTCCAGTTGACCCGCCGGCAAACGCGCTTTGCGCACCAGGAAGTTCAGCGCGCGCTGGGTATCCATCAAACAGAGGCGAACCTTCCAGCCAATATCTTCCTGCTCCGCCAGCGTTGAAAGCGCCTCGTCATACTCGTCGCCCTGCTGACCTTCCATAATCACCCGGCTCAGCTTTTCCAGATCGCTGTAAATGTTTTCGATTTCATCCGCCAGCTGTTCGATTTTCGTTTCGAACAGATCCAGCAACAGTTCGTAAGCGTTGCCGTCCACCATTTCCTGGCTGCGGGCGCGCATACGATAGAGGCGAAATGCCGGCAGTTCCCGCTCACGCAGTGTGAACAGGCGACCTTCGCGAATGGTAAATGCTACCGTTGAGTTACCTGCATGATCTTCGGCATCTTCAAAAAAGAAGAAGGAGTGGATGTGCAGACCGTCTTCGTCTTCAAAAAAACGCGCCGACGCCTCGATGTCTTCCAGTTCAGGTCGGGTGGCCAGGTTCTGGCCCAATTCCGTTTGCACGCGGGTACGTTCTTCATCGTCCGGCTCGACTAAATCAACCCAAACAGAGCTGGCGAGGTGTTTGATTTCGTCAGCCTCAAGGCGGGTTAAACGATTGTTTTCCAGTTGAAATGCGCTCAGCATGGCCGGGACTCCCAATGCAAAAAATATCGGACAGTTCGGAGGGCACACAGAAACGACAGGGGTTTCAGACCATTAAACAGCCTGACTCAGCGCGACGGGGACAAAGCGGGTCGCTGACAACCTCTAAGGCTATCAGCATGAGGAGATAGCCTTAGGAGTTGTTCCTGAAGAACAGGAAATTGAGCCAGTATCTACTGGGTGTGTCCAAGGCGAATGTCCTCTTAGCGTGATCGTGCGCGCATGTTACGCCAGCAAAAATGCAGCGTCAACACGCAACGAAACGCGAAAGAGCAATATTTGCCCTTCAGCGTATAAGGCTAGCAGATTATTGCAAAATAATGATATTTTTCTGAAAGTTACACGGTTTCGAGCTTCGCATAAGCGGCGACCAGCCATTTAATGCCCTGCCCCTGGAAAGCCACCTGCAAACGGCTGTGCTCGCCGCTGCCTTCCATGTTCACCACCGTGCCTTCCCCAAACTTGGCGTGGCGCACGCGCTGGCCTAGTTTGTAACCCGTGTCGCTCTGCGCAACCGGCGTCCCCATACGCTGATGGCTGACCGGACGGCTGATGCTGGCGCGCAGACGCACCTCTTCCACACACTCTTCCGGCAGTTCACCAATAAAGCGCGACGGACGATGGTACACCTCTTTGCCGTACAGACGACGGGTTTCCGCGTAGGTTAAAGTCAGCTTTTGCATCGCCCGGGTCACACCCACGTAAGCAAGCCGACGTTCCTCCTCCAGACGCCCACCTTCATCCAGCGACATCTGGCTCGGGAACATACCCTCTTCCATCCCAACGATAAACACCTGTGGGAACTCCAGACCTTTTGCTGAATGCAGCGTCATCAATTGCACAGCATCCTGCCAGGTATCCGCCTGCCCTTCGCCCGCTTCCAGTGCAGCGTGGGAGAGAAAAGCCTGCAGCGGCATTAAATCTTCGTCTTCTTCGTTGTAGCTGAACTGACGTGTTGCCGTGACCAGTTCCTCTAAGTTCTCGATGCGCGTCTGGCCTTTCTCGCCTTTTTCCTGTTCGTACATCATGCGCAAACCGGAGTCTTTCACCACGCGGTCAGTTTGCACATGTAGTGGCAGATCCGCCGTCTCTTGTGCCAGTGCATCAATCAATTCGAGGAAACGTTGCAAGGCGCTGGCAGCACGCCCGGCCAGTACTTTTTCCTGTAACAACTCACGGGTTGCCTGCCACAGCGTCAACTGACGGTCACGGGAGGTCTGGCGCACCACATCCAGCGTGCGGTCGCCAATACCGCGTGTTGGGGTATTCACTACGCGCTCAAAAGCCGCATCGTCATTACGGTTGGCGATCAGGCGCAGATAGGAGAGCGCATCTTTGATCTCCTGGCGTTCGAAGAAGCGCATACCGCCATAAATGCGATATGGCATACTCGCCTGCAACAGCGCCTCTTCCAGAACACGCGATTGGGCGTTACTGCGATAGAGAATGGCGCATTTTTCCAGTGCCCCGCCGTTGTCCTGCCAGGTTTTGATACGGTTAACCACAAACCGGGCTTCATCCAGCTCGTTGAACGCGCAGTAGAGGGAAATCGGCTCGCCGTCGACGCCATCGGTCCACAGTTTTTTCCCCAGCCGCCCATTGTTATTTTCAATCAGGGCGTTAGCTGCACTGAGTATATTGCTGGTGGAACGGTAGTTTTGCTCCAGACGGATGGTTTCCGCACCGGGGAAATCTTTCAGGAAACGCTGGATGTTTTCCACCTGCGCGCCACGCCAGCCGTAAATGGACTGGTCATCATCACCGACGATCATCACCTTACCGGTATCACCCGCCAGCAGACGGATCCACGCATATTGAATGTTGTTGGTATCCTGGAATTCGTCCACCAGGATGTTGGTAAAGCGCTCGCGATAGTGCTGCAAAATGTGTGGCTTGTTCAGCCACAACTCGTGGGCACGCAGTAACAGCTCGGCAAAATCCACCAGCCCGGCGCGATCGCAGGCTTCCTGGTAGGCCTGGTACACTTTCTGCCAGGTTTGCTCCACCGGATTGCCGAAACTTTGAATATGATGCGGGCGGATGCCTTCATCTTTCTGCCCGTTGATGTACCACATGGCCTGCCGCGGCGGCCACTGCTTCTCATCAAGGTTCATAGCCTTAATCAGACGCTTAAGCAACCTGAGCTGGTCTTCGCTATCGAGGATCTGAAAGTCCTGCGGCAGATTGGCGTCCATATGGTGCGCGCGCAACAGGCGGTGCGCCAGCCCGTGGAATGTGCCAACCCACATTCCACCCTGAGAGGTGCCCATCAGTTGACCGATACGGTGGCGCATTTCCGCCGCCGCTTTGTTGGTAAACGTGACCGCCATAATCGAATACGGCGAGCAATTTTCTACGGTCATCAACCAGGCGATACGGTGTACCAGCACACGCGTCTTACCGCTCCCTGCGCCCGCCAGCACCAGCATATTGCTGCGCGTCGCGGCTACGGCGTCGCGTTGTTTGTCATTGAGGCTGTCGAGCAGATAAGAAACGTCCATGGGCACCGTCGCGAAAATTACTGGAAATTTATACAGAGCTGTTGGTGATTATATCAGCGTAGTGAGGGATGCCAACCGTGAAATTTCCACGTGGGGTAACAAACGGCTATAAGGAGCCTGCAATAAATCGGTACCTTCCGGTTTGATCCAGCATGCCTGCATACCACAACGGATCGCACCCGCCACATCAGTTATCAGGTCATCACCCACATGTAAAATGTCGCCAGGCGCCACATTGAGACGTCTGGCGGCCAGGCGATACATATCGCTGAACGGTTTGGAGCGCCCATCCGGTCCGGCGCGCAGAACAAACTCAAAGTACTCACTTAACCCGAACAGCTCAGGCTGCGCATTCCCGTTGGTAATGGCCACCAGCGGCCACTTTTCGGCCAGCTTTGCCAGTGTGTCGTGGGTTTCCTGTGGCACATCAATGCGGCTGCGCCATTTCGCAAAGTTCACCATTGATGCCTCCGCGCCAAGGGCGGCTTCTTCTGGCGTCAGACCGGCGTTCAACATTGCACGTTCAACGGCACGTCGCCGCCACTCGGTCACATCGTGGTAAATGTCCGGCTCGGTTTCCCGTAACGACTGGCGTAAACGCTGAAACTCTTTATTTTCCAGGCTGTTCAGCGCCGGATGGTAATTCTGCACAAAAGCCAGCGCTTCCTGCTCCGTTCGTTGGATCACCAGGCGGTTGTCATAAAGGGTGTCATCCAGGTCGAAGGTGATCGCGGAGATCTGACCTAATGGGCGGTAAAAACGCATTATTTCCCCCGTTTGGCGCGCGGATGCGCAGCGTCGTACACCGATGCAAGGTGTTGAAAATCAAGATGGGTATAGATTTGTGTGGTGGATAAATTGGCGTGACCGAGCAACTCCTGCACACCGCGTAAGTCACCACTCGACTCCAGCATATGGGTCGCGAAGGAGTGACGCAGTTTATGGGGGTGCACATGGCTGTTCAGGCCCTGTTTAATCCCCCATTCAGCAAACCGTTTTTGCACATTTCGCGCAGAGATACGTTTACCGAGCTTTGAGAGGAACAGCGCCTCGTCTTCCGCACCGAACAACCCGCGTAAATCAAGCCAGTGTTCGATCCAGATAACCGCATTGCGGCCAATGGGTAAACGGCGCTCTTTGCTACCTTTACCCAGCACCCACACTTCGCCGCTTTCCAGATCCAGATGCTTAATATCCAGATTCACCAGCTCAGAAAGACGCAGACCCGCGCCATACATCACTTCCAGCATCGCCCGGTCACGCACCGCCAGCGGATCGTTAAGATCGATATCCAGCAGCCGGTTCATATCATCCACGTCGATATTTTTCGGCAGATGTCGTGGCGCTTTCGGCGCAGAGATACCTTTCGCCGGATTGGCCGCCAGCTGGCCCTGGCTCACCATCCAGTCAAAGAAACTGCGCAACGCAGAGAGACGCAACGCCAGGCTGGCTGCGCCCAGCCCTTTGCGCCGGCTGCGCACCGCAATGGCGCGCACCATGGCAGCATCACATTGTTGCCAGCTTTTCAGATCGATCTCACCGGTCAAAGCGATAATGGCATCAAGCTGACGCTGATAATTAAGCAGAGTGATGGGACTGAGTTGGCGCTCAACGCCAAGATAGCGCAAAAATTTCGCCACGGCCGGAAAGAGCGGAGAATCTGTCATATGCGCTCGATCCAGCGCTCCAGGAGATCCGGCAGCATCTGCGCGATTTCCTGTAACAGCTGCGTACCTTGCCCTTGCTGGTAATGATGAACATCGCGGCTGCTAAACAGCACCACGCCGAGATCGCCGTCTGGTCCCATCAGCGATAACGCCACTGAACCAATCGCTTTCGCCTCCGGCAACAGCAGCAGTAACTCCGGCCCGTTTAAGGAGCCGAGATAATGGTGTTGATGACCCAGACGCTGGATGCGTAACGGTTCGAAAGCCTGGCGAGAAAGAGCAAGATGAGTAAAGCCAGAAGGCGCACCAAGCCGCCAGCGATCGGGAAACAGGCGGATCGTTGCCCCCGCCAACCCTAAATCACGCGCCCAACGGTGAAAGCGATTGAGCATCTCTTCCAGACTGTGAGCAGAGGCCAGCCGCCCCTGCAAGCGCAGGAGACGATAGAACAAACCTTCATTCGCACTGGCCTGTTCCATCAACAGCGTCATGTTCTCTTCCAGCACATTGATGTGATTGCGCGAGCGCGCCATGTGCCATTCTACCAGCGAAACGGTATCGCGTACGGCATGCGGCACGCGCATCTGTTCCACCAGTCGTGCATTGCGGATAAAGAAATCAGGATGACGCAGCAAATAATCAACAACGGCCTGATCTTCCAGTTCCGTCAGCGTTTCCTGTAATTCTTCCCCTGGTTGCTTCATAGATGAATAAACCCGTCATAGACATGTGCCGCCGGGCCAGTCATAAACAACGGTTGGCCCGGACCTTTCCATGCGATATCAAGTCGACCGCCTGGTAACTCCACGCGCACCTCTTCTGCCAGCAAATCCTGTGCAATGCCAACAGCCACGGCTGCACACGCGCCGCTACCACAGGCCTGCGTTTCACCGGCACCGCGTTCATAGACGCGCAAGCGGATGTGATCGCGTTTTACCACCTGCATAAAACCGATATTGGCGCGTTCCGGAAAGCGCTCATGGCTTTCCATCACCGGCCCTAACGTCTCTACCGGTGCGGTATCCACGTCATCCACTTGAATCACGCAGTGTGGGTTGCCCATCGATACGACGCCGCACAACACGGTTTGTTCCGCCGCACGCATAATATAGGTCTTTTCCGCTTTGTTAGCGCGAAACGGCACCTGGGATGGTTCAAAGTTGGGTTCGCCCATATTGACGCGCACCAGGTCGTCGTCCGTTACGCTCAATAACATACGTCCGTTTGCCGTACTGACGCGGATGTCACGTTTATTGGTCAAGCCTTTCAGGCGAACAAAACGCGCGAAACAGCGAGCGCCATTGCCGCACTGTGACACTTCGCTGCCATCAGCGTTAAAAATACGGTAGTGGAAATCAAGCTCAGGATCGTAGGGCGGTTCAACCACCAGCAATTGATCAAACCCAACGCCCAGATGGCGATCCGCCAGGCGACGGATCAGCTCAGGGGAGAAAAAGACATTCTGCGTCACCGCGTCGACGACCATAAAATCGTTGCCAAGGCCATGCATTTTTGAGAACTGCATCATCTACTCCATTTACGCGGATACAGAACGGTGACGTCAGTAATTCACCTGAGTCGGCGAGCCGTTATCACCGCGATCGTTACGATCCGGCGTGGTCGACTGGATGGTACTGGTCTGGTTTTTTGTCGGCGGTGGCGCGGTTTTATCTGCGGGCGGGAAATAGAGTGGCCCTTTCAGACCACAGCCCGTCAGGCTGAACAGTGTCAGCAATACGGCCAGCGTGCGAAATACATCTTTCATTATAGGTTGCCTGTAAGTTCGTTCTTTCTGCGTTCTATCATCGCAGGAGAAGACACAAAAGCAAGAGTTTGCGCGTTTAGGGCAACGGGAAATGTTTCGCGTTATACTGCTGCCATCATAAAAAACGGGAAAACAGAATGAACGACAGTGAATTTCATCGCCTCGCCGACGGCCTCTGGCTGACCATTGAAGAACGTCTTGACGATTGGGACGGCGATAGCGATATCGACTGTGAAATTAATGGCGGCGTGTTAACCATCAGCTTTGAAAACGGCAGCAAAATTATCATTAACCGTCAGGAGCCGCTGCATCAGGTCTGGCTGGCCACCAAACAGGGTGGCTACCATTTCGACCTGAAAGGCGACGAATGGGTCTGCGATCGCAGTGGCGAAACATTCTGGGATCTGCTTGAGCAGGCGGCAAGCCAGCAGGCGGGTGAGACGGTCAGTTTCCGCTAATCCAGGTTGCCCGGGCTATCCGGGCGCTTCCTTTAAGAAAAATACTGCTGCAACAACGGTGCGTCGTTGTCCTGATTTGCCGGCGTGGCGGCGGTGATCGCCTGGTTGCGGAACGGTATCACTTGCGCACGCCCTTCAACATTCACAATCTGGTAGAACTGCGGCAGGTTGAAGTTGATAAAGCTGGAGCCGTAGGTAAAGCGATCGTGAGATGACGAATAGAAGCGGCTCACATCGCGCACCAGCTCCTCTTTGCTGCCTTCGCAGTGGTGGTAGACTTCCGCGCGATTGCTCTCATCCAGGATATAGATGTTAAAGCCCTCTTCGCCCGTCTCCTCAAAGAAGAACTGAATAATGCCCTCACTGGCGAAACCATCCACCACGGCCGGTAACTGGACGTGATTGGTTTCAACCTGCACTGACAGCCCGTGCAGTTTGTTGTGGGAAATAGCCCCGTAAAACTCAATCGCGTTTTCCAGTTTCTGCACCGACACATTGAGACGTTCAAAGAACAGCCCCCAGGTCTGGCCAGCAACGCGCAGCGCTTTGAAACGCCCGGTCTCCTGGCGGGTGCTGGAAAGACGCAACTCAATGCATTCGGATACCAGTTGCTGCACACGCGTGCGAATCAGGCCGCGCAAATGCTGGCTGTAGCAGAACACTTCCACGCTGTCCGGCGGCGCGGCATCCTGATGCATTTTGCCAAGGATGGTTTTCAGCGCTTCGATCATCGCCTGCTCGCCGTTGAAATGCAGGGTACGCACTTCATTCCACGAGTTGCGGTACAGCAGGTCGACACTGCCGACCAGGCAGTTTTGCTGCTCGCCAAAACTGAACACATCAAGCTTACGGAAATCGAAATGCACCACCTGGTTACGAAACGCCGCAGTCGGGTCATATTCCAGGTTGACGATGATCGCCAGATGACGGATTTCGCAAGGACTGTAGAGCGCTTTCGGCGTTGGCGCGGGCAGGCGCAGCGGGAAGTGATGCGACACATCGGCCACCATCTCCTGCAATTTTGCCAAATCGACAATGCCGTTGCCTTTAATAAACAGATGCGTACGCGATGTCAGCAAACCGTTGAACCAGGCCCATGCCACCAGCTTATTCAGATAGCGGTTATATTCCAGCGGTTGATGGCTGACGATGGAATCCATATTCGGCGCGCGGTTGTACAGATACCACCCCGAACGGTTGGCCCGGCCCGGCGGCACATGGATAAAGGTTAAATTCGGTTCAGAGAGATCCGGCGAAATTTGCGGGTTTACCAGCGTTACTTTGCCCGGCAACGCTTCAAACGCGGCGTACAGTTTACGGGTTAATACACCGATATCCTGCGGGCTGGCGGAAACGCTCAGATTATTACGGCGGGCAAAGCGGATCAGGTTACGGTAGCTCTGCATCATGGCATCAAGCAATTCGTTATGCGCCTCGCGCACCTGATCGATTTTCCAGTTAGCGCGGTTATCCAACATCGCCACGCGTGCATCGTCCCAGCCCCACTCTTTTACCAGTTGCGTGATCACTTCGCGACGCCAGCCAACACAGGCGCGTTCGCGGCTCAGTTTCTCGCACACTTTTAAGTAAAAACATCGACGAGCCAGATCGAGGCGAGCGGTGTCGTCAATAGCGACCAGATACTGCGTTACGCGCTCGAGCATCATGCAGTAATGATCGAGGCCAAACGATACAATTTCACCGTCATGCAGGCGCTGTTTAATATCTTTCGCCAGCAAACGCGTGTTGGGATATTCCCAGGAATAGGCTTCCAGCAACAGCGTTTTCAATACGGCTTTATAAGGAGAGTCGATACTTTTATAGAGTTGCCAAAGGCTGGCACCGAAATACTCTTCTGCGGAAAGCGTGCTTAAGCCGCCAAGATCCAGCCATTCGTTCGGGGTCAATACGCCCTGAGCATAGAGCGTCATCACATAATCGTCGTAATGCTCTTCTTCATCGCCCGGCACCATATTCCACAGAATACGTTTACCGGCAAGGCGCACAGCAGTACGGTAAAACTCATCCAGTAACAAAATATGCTGCGTGGAGCCGCAGTCCTCGCCGCCGAGGCTACCGCTTTCGTTATGACGGAAGCGGTTCTCATCAATCAGGAAGAAACTCACTTCCACGCCCAACGACGCCGCCCAGCTTTCCAGCAGGCTGCATTTACGCTGCAGCAATTGACGCTCTTCGTTATCGAGCCAGGATTGATGGCAGACCCAGATATCCAGGTCAGAGGAGCAGCTTTGCCCGACCGAAGAAGTACTGCCCATGGAGTAAACCCCGGTGATCGGCAGCTCGCCTTTCGGCGACTCCTGCGGCGGGAGACCACGATGCAGTTCAAGTTCGTTCAGGTAATGAAGTTGGTTTTCATCAGGCGTGTAAAGGCAAATGCCCTGGGGAACGTTACCATCGAGGTAACCCGGCATCAGCGGATGATGATAATGCAGCAATGTCGGCAGCAGACTGTAAACCTGCTGAAAAGCAGGGCCCATGGCAGCAAGCGCGCGATCCACACGCAGTTGATTAATGGCATCCAGTCTCTGTTTCAGAGTCTCAATATAGAGGTACAAGACATATCGCCTGATGTTTACAGAAAATCCAAAATAGCCGTTACCGGTTTTTCGACCTTGCCTTCAGGGAGGCAGACGAAAAAATGGTCTAAAACGTGATCAATTTAACACCTTGCTCATTGACCGTAAAGAAAGATGCGCTACATACCAGTGTAGCAGTAAACGCTGTCTGTAAATTCCTAATTACGGTCCTGGCTGCGCCTGTATTGCGGCGCGACGCCTTTCTCTCCCTCCAGCGATCTTCTGTGGACACTGACACCCTAAAGCAACAATGTTAGGATGGTCGACGGACGATAATGACGGTAACAAGCATGTTAGACAATGTTTTAAGAATTGCCACACGGCAGAGCCCTCTTGCGCTTTGGCAGGCACACTACGTTAAGGAACGCCTCGAGGCGAACCACCCCGGACTCACGGTTGAACTGGTGCCTATGGTCACGCGCGGCGACGTGATCCTGGATACGCCACTGGCGAAAGTCGGTGGTAAGGGTCTGTTTGTAAAAGAACTTGAGCTGGCACTGCTTGAAAACCGCGCCGATATCGCCGTGCATTCAATGAAAGATGTTCCGGTCGATTTCCCTGAAGGGCTCGGCCTGGTGACCATTTGCGAGCGTGACGATCCCCGCGATGCGTTTGTCTCAAACCGCTATAACTCGCTCGATGAATTACCTGCCGGCAGCATCGTTGGTACGTCAAGTTTACGCCGTCAATGCCAGTTGGCAGCGCAACGTCCGGACCTGGTTATTCGCTCTTTACGGGGTAACGTCGGTACACGCCTGAGCAAACTGGATAACGGCGAATATGACGCCATCATTCTTGCCGTCGCCGGTCTTAAACGTCTTGGCCTTGGTGAGCGTGTGCGCGTTGCGCTATCGCCGGAAACCTCGCTGCCAGCCGTGGGCCAGGGCGCAGTCGGCATTGAGTGCCGCCTGGACGACGCGCATACCCGCGCGCTATTGCAACCGCTGAATCATGCAGAAACTGCCGTGCGCGTCAAAGCCGAGCGCGCAATGAATACGCGCCTTGAAGGTGGGTGTCAGGTACCGATTGGCAGCTATGCTGAATGGGTGGACGGAGAAATCTGGCTGCGCGCGTTAGTGGGCGCGCCAGACGGCTCCACCATGGTGCGCGGTGAGCGCCGCGGTAACCCGGCGGACGCCGAGCAGTTAGGTATCTCGTTGGCCGAGGAGTTACTGAATAATGGCGCCCGCGCCATTCTGGCCGATGTCTACAACGGAGAAGCCCCCGAATGAGTATTCTGGTCACTCGCCCATCCCCGGCCGGGGAAGAATTAGTGAGCCGCTTGCGCACACTGGGGCTAGTGGCCTGGAGCTTCCCACTTATCGAGTTTACGCCGGGTCGTGAACTCACCTCGTTACCTGGGCGACTCGCCGCATTAACCGCCGAAGACCTGGTTTTTGTCCTGTCGCAGCAGGCGGTAACATTTGCCCATGCACATTTACAACAGGCAGGCCTACGTTTTCCCGAAGAGCCGCATTATTTCGCGATTGGCCGTAGCACTGCGCTGGCATTACATACGGTGACCGGCATAGATGTGCGTTATCCGTTGGATCGGGAAACCAGTGAAGTGTTGCTACAATTACCTGAATTACAAAATGTTCAGGGTAAGCATGCGCTAATCTTACGTGGTAACGGTGGGCGTGAAGTGCTGGCGGAAACGCTGGCGGCGCGCGGTGCGGAAGTGGAATTTTGCGAATGTTATCAACGTAGCGCGAAGTTCTACAATGGCGCCGAAGAGGCCATGCGCTGGCATACGCGTGGGGTGACGACGCTGGTTGTCACCAGCGGCGAAATGATACAACAGTTGTTTTCGCTTATTCCTCCCTGGTATCGGGAAAACTGGTTACTTCGCTGCCGCATACTGGTGGTTAGCGAACGTCTGGCGCACCTCGCCCGGGAACTGGGCTGGCAGGATATTCAGGTCGCTGACACTGCAGACAACGATGCGCTGCTTCGCGCATTACAATAACTCTCATAATGGGAAGCCATGATGACGGAACAACAACACTCCCCCGCCGAGGTTGAAGAAACCAAAACGGCTGACGGTGCAACGCCGCCGGGCAAAACAGAGAAGGCCCGTCGCGCGAACAGGACCAGCCTTGCGCTAAGCGCGGTCGCCATCGCTATTGCGCTGGCCTCGGGCGTCGGGCTTTATGGCTGGGTTAAACAGCAGGTTTCCACCCTGAACACCAATAACGGCGAAATCGCCAATCAGGTTATTGCGTTGCAGCAAGCGCAGGATAAACAACGCGCCGAGCTGGAAGGCATTATCAAACAGCAGGCCGGGCAGCTTGACGAGGCCAAACGTCATCAGGATGCGCTGACCAAACAGCTTGATGAAGTGCAGCAGAAAGTGGCGACTATCTCCGGTTCCGATGCCAAAACCTGGCAACTGGCGCAGGCGGATTTTCTCGTTAAACTGGCCGGACGCAAACTCTGGAGCGACCAGGACGTCACCACCGCAGCGGCGCTGCTGAAAAGTGCGGACGCCAGTCTGGCGGATATGAACGATCCGAGCCTGATCACCGCTCGCCGTGCAATTACTGACGATATCGCCAGCCTCGCCGCCATTACGCAGGTGGATTATGACGGTGCGATCCTCAAACTGAACCAGCTGTCCAACCAGATTGATAACCTGCGCCTTGCAGATAACAACGATGATGACTCACCGATGGATACCGACAGTAATGAGTTGTCGGGCTCGATCAGTGAATGGCGTGTGAACCTGCAGAAAAGCTGGCAAAACTTTATGGACAGCTTTATCACTATTCGTCGTCGTGATGAAACCGCCGTGCCGCTGTTAGCACCAAATCAGGATATCTATCTGCGTGAAAATATCCGCTCGCGTCTGCTGGTTGCAGCTCAGGCCGTTCCCCGTCATCAGGAAGAAACCTACAAACAGGCGCTGGACAATGTTTCCACCTGGGTGCGCGCTTACTACGATACCGACGATGCGGCCACGAAAGCCTTCCTTGAAGAGGTCGATAAACTAAGCCAGCAGACCATTGCAATGACGCTACCCGCATCGCTGCAAAGCCAGCCAATCCTGGAAAAACTGATGCAAACCCGGGTGCGAAATCTGCTGGCACAACCTGCCGTTGCCTCTGAGCAAGCGCCCGCTGCCAACGCAGTGCAAGGAGAATAAACATGCTGAAAGTACTGTTACTCTTTGCACTGTTAATTGCCGGGATCGTTCTTGGCCCTATGCTCGCCGGGCATCAGGGCTATGTCCTCATCCAGACGGATAATTACAACATCGAGACGAGTGTCACGGGGTTAGTGATTATTCTGGTGCTGGCGCTGGTGATGATGTTTGCGCTTGAATGGCTGTTGCGTCGTCTTTTCCGTACCAGCGCGCATACGCGCGGCTGGTTTGTGGGACGTAAGCGCCGCCGCGCCCGTAAACAGACTGAGCAAGCGTTGCTAAAACTGGCGGAAGGCGATTATCAGCAGGTAGAGAAGCTGATGTCGAAAAACGCCGACCATGCCGAACACCCGATGGTCAACTACCTGCTGGCGGCGGAAGCAGCGCAGCAGCGCGGTGATGAAACCCGTGCGAACCAGCATCTGGAGCGCGCTGCGGAGCTGTCTGAAAAAGATCCTATCCCGGTAGAAATCACGCGCGTTCGCCTGCAACTGGCGCGCAATGAGAACCATGCTGCGCGCCATGGCGTGGATAAATTGCTGGAAATCACGCCGCGTCATCCGGAAGTGTTGCGTCTGGCAGAGCAGGCATATATTCGCACCGGCGCATGGGCATCGCTGCTGGATATCATTCCGTCGATGGCAAAAGCCAATGTCGGTGACGATGAGCACCGCGACGCGCTGCAACAACAAGCCTGGATTGGCATCATGGACCAGGCACGTGCCGACCTGGGCAGCGAAGGCCTGAAGAGTTGGTGGAAAAACCAGAGCCGCAAAACCCGTCAGCAGGTGGTATTGCAAGTGGCAATGGCCGAGCATTTGATCGAATGTGACGATCACGATACTGCGCAGGACATTATCCTTGAAGGTCTTAAACGTCAGTATGATGATCGTCTGGTGCTGGTGATCCCACGGCTGAAAACCAATAATCCGCAACAGATCGAGAAAGTGTTGCGCCAGCAGATCAAAACCCAGGGCGATCGTCCGCTGTTATGGAGCACGCTTGGTCAGTCGTTGATGAAACATGGTGAATGGCAGGAGGCCACGTTGGCATTCCGCGCGGCGCTGAAGCAGCGCCCGGAAGCGTTCGATTATGCATGGCTCGCTGATTGCCTCGATCGCCTGCACCAGCCGGAAGAAGCCGCGACCATGCGTCGTGACGGCCTGTTGCTGACTCTGCAAAACAACCCGTCAGGTAATTGATTCAGCGTCATTCGGGAGCAGGAAGGTAGCAACGCCACCTGCATCCCTATCCCTCTACCCATAAAAAAACGCCTGCCGGAAGACTCAGGCAGGCGTTAAAACAGGTCTGTTGACAACTAAATGGGTGCTTCACTCAACGTTATGTCCATGGTGTTTGATGAGGCCGAAGCGACATCTGTCAGTGGACGATAAGCACCGTAAACGGCTCTGCATCATTCCTGAGTTTATGAAGCCAGAAGGCGAACATAAGAGATGGAATGAGCATCTACAGTGATATTATTGCACATAGCGTGCCAGGTTTGCATTAACTAATGTTAACCCGCGCAATCTTTTAAGAAGTCAGTCAATTCAGGCCTTCTCCCCTTTTTCCCCTATGATAATTAGCCGCTTATCATGCATAACTGTCGCCGCATAACGACACTTCCCTGAGCAATCAACTTACACCATAAATATCAATGCGTTAAATGTCTCCTCCGGGCGACAAGAAAGGGCGTGATTGTCGCCTGTAAGCAACAACGGTGAAAAAGAGAGAAAATACAAAGAAATGGAAAAAAGAGGAGATCAGAAAACAAAAAACCCCGCTAAAGCGGGGTTCAAAATTGGTCGGCGAGAGAGGATTCGAACCTCCGACCCACTGGTCCCAAACCAGTTGCGCTACCAAGCTGCGCTACTCGCCGATATACTGCTTTTTGAATTTTTTGTTCAATCTAAGTTGTGGTGCGAGGGGGGGGACTTGAACCCCCACGTCCGTAAGGACACTAACACCTGAAGCTAGCGCGTCTACCAATTCCGCCACCTTCGCATTCCACGAAACTTTTACTGCTAAATAATGGGGTGGCTAATGGGACTCGAACCCACGACAACTGGAATCACAATCCAGGGCTCTACCAACTGAGCTATAGCCACCACTGTAAATCTTTTCACGCGGTATCGTCATACTTCACGAACCACCGCAGCTCAAGCGCCGGGTTTAAATGGCGCGCCCGACAGGATTCGAACCTGAGACCTCTGCCTCCGGAGGGCAGCGCTCTATCCAGCTGAGCTACGGGCGCGTAGCGCCGTTGCGGGGGTGGATAGTACGGACTTCGGGCGCGGCTGTCTAGTGCTTTTTTGAAGAAAATGCGCGTTTGGTTATGCTTTGCGCATTTTGCCTCTTATTCACTCACCCGTTGCGTAACAGCGTGTCGGTTAAGGCCAAATACTTTATACGCCGCTGTTACCGCAGCAAGGAAGATAACACCGACAAACAGCGACATACGCGTATCGTCGTTGAATCCCATACCAATCAGCACACAAATCAAAAACGCCATCGTTAGCCAGTTCGCCCACGGGAACAACATTGAGCGGAAGGGATGGCTGGCAATAGCTTCTTTATGCGCCTTACGGAAACGCAGCTGGCTAATCAGGATCACAAACCACGGCACCATGCCTGGCAATACGCTGGCACTATAGACGTAAACAAACACGCGTTGCGGGTTCGGAATAATGTAATTCAGACAGGAGCCAATCAGCAGGATAATGATGGAAATTGTCACACCCGCCGCCGGAACGCCGCTTTTAGACACTTTCGCCACCGCAGCAGGCAGTTGGCGGTTCTTCGCCAGCGCATACAACATACGACCACAGCTATACATGCCGCTGTTACAGCCGGACAGCGCCGCCGTCAGCACCACAAAGTTAATAATTCCTGCTGCCGCCGTAATGCCAATCTTCGCAAAGGTCAGCACAAACGGGCTGCCGTTCGTACCGATTTCGTTCCACGGGAAAATCGTCACAATAACGAAAATCGCGCCCACATAGAAAATCAGGATACGCCACAGTACCTTACTTACTGCACTGCGCAGCGTAACCTGTGGGTTTTTCGCTTCACCGGCGGTAATACCAATCAGTTCAACACCCTGATAGGACGCCACAACAATACAGAGCGCAGTCAGAAAGCCTTTCCAGCCGCCGGCAAAGAAACCGCCATGTTCGGTCAGATTACCAAAACCAATCGAATGCCCGCCGTTGCCGATACCAAAGAAGATAACGCCCAGGCCAACCACGATCATCACAATGATGGTGGTCACCTTGATCATCGCGAACCAGAATTCGATTTCACCGTACAGGCGCACTGCCGCGAGGTTCGCCAGCGCCACCAGCCCCACCGCAATCAGCGCGGGTATCCACTGGGCAAGATCGGGGAACCAGAACTGGACGTACACCCCAATCGCGGTAATTTCAGAAATCCCCACCGCCATCCACATAAACCAGTAAGACCAGGCGGTGAGATAACCGAAGAAAGGACTCATATAGCGGTGCGCGTAAACAGCAAAAGACCCCGCTACCGGCTCAAGGAACAGCATCTCGCCCATTGAGCGCATAATAAAGAAGACGAAGAGACCCGCAATAATGTATGCCAGCAGTACCGACGGGCCGGCCCATTTCAGGGTACTGGCGGCGCCCATAAAGAGCCCCACGCCAATGGTACCGCCCAGGGCGATTAATTCGATGTGTCGAGACTCCAGTCCACGCTGAAGCTCTGGTTTGTTTTCAGCCATAAATCCTCTGTTGTGTTTGCTTCTTTCTTTGCCCGATCTGCGGGTTATTGTTATGAGTTTCCCTCATCTCATAACAGGCCATTCGGCGCTAACCCGGAAAAGGTTGTCGCCAAAAACACCACGGCACTGCAATGAGTGAGCGAATGGTTTCTTAAAACAGAAGAAATGGCAAATGATGTATAAAAAAAATCGGTGTATTGCACAATAAAACAGCAGAAGGAGAAAAAAAGGCAGCACGCTGCGCCGCCAACGTTGTTCAGAGTTTTCCGCTGTAGTGCCAACGCAGATAACGCAGCAAACGCAATTGACGCTTTAAACGGCTCGGTTGTGACAGCAGCCGATAAAGCCACTCCATCCCCAGATGCTGCCAGAGTTTAGGCGCACGCTTTACATGGCCCGTAAAGACGTCGTACGTTCCGCCAACCCCCATGTATAACGCATCAGGATAGACAGTGCGGCAGTCGCGCATCAGGATCTCCTGCTTTGGCGATCCCATTGCCACAGTGATGATTTTCGCCCCGCTATCGCGGATGCGCTCAAACAGTGCTTGCTGCTGCTCCGGATTAAAATACCCATCCTGGCTGCCCACAATATTCACCTGCCATTGTGCACGCAGTTTCTGCTCCGTCTGCGCCAGCACATCGGGCTTGCCACCCACCAGAAATACCGGCGTCGCATTTTCGCCTGCCCGCGCCATCAGTTTTTCCCACAGATCGGCACCGGCAACACGGGATACTTGCGCGCGCGGGAACTTCTTCCGCAAGGAGCGCACGACGCTGATGCCGTCGGCGTATTTAAACTCAGCCGCTTCGATCAACGCTCGCACCTGAGCATCATCTTCCAGCGTCAGCATCTTTTCCGCATTAATGGCGACCAGCGTACCTTGCCTGATCTCGCCATTCGCATACAGATAATCCAGCGCGTGTTGCATATCGCGCCAGCCAATCAATTTCAGACCACGCAGGTCATACAGCGGCGCTGCAGTCTTGTCCGTCATGTTTATCCTTTACATCTGGGAAAGGGGTTTTGCCGCGCGTTCACCGCGTTTGTGTATCAGGCCCGCGTTATCAAACAGCCAGTACAGCAGCTTCGCCAGCAACAAGCAGAAGCCGAAGATGACGAGGAAAAACACCACGCGAGACACGAAAGCATCCAGCCCTTCACGAGCCAGCACAATCATGTTGAAAATCGCGCCAAAGCAGAAACTGTGCAGGATCGCGGCTTTATAGCGGTTCGTTTCCCGGTTGCCCAGAGTATACAACCAGTCAAACCATTTAATGATGAGCCCCACCGTCACCGCGCCGAGCGGGATAAAGGCAACACCGCCCATCACCACCAGAGAGCCGATCAACGTTGGCGAGATAGCAAGGCCAGAGTGGTTGTTCAGAACTTCCCAGGTAAAGTAATTGGCCGTATTCAACACAATATTCGGACGCGTTGGCCACAGCCAGGACGGAATAAAGACATAGAAGTCGCGCACGATGGGCGCCAACCCCTGAAAGGCAATTTTGTCGTAGTTTTGCAGCAGCAGCGACAAGTTTTCCCAAGGTGAAAAGGTGTCACGGGTCAGGTACAGGAACGTATAAAACGCTTCATCGCCACTGACATTCAGTCCGTAACGCTTGATCGCCAACCAGAACATACCAACGATGCCAAACACACCTGCAGCGGCCAGCATCCACAACGAGATCCACCCACGAATAATGCCGATAAACAAAAAGATCGCGAACGCGATAATGATATTGGCGCGGGTTCCGCCAACAATCATATAGGTCAGCAAACCAAAAGCGACCGTGCTGACGAGGAAGAAGAGCCATGCCTGCGCACTCTGCCGCAAAAAGTAGACCACCAGCATTGCGGGAATAAAGAAATAAAAGAAGCGCTTAAGTGCCACACCGGACACTTCACTGGAGAAGATCTGGCTATAGGATTGCAGGCGGAACAGCAAAAAGCCGTTATGCATAAAGAAGATGCTGACGCTGACCAGAGCGATGACCATTAACATCACCCATGTCAGATTCGCCTCAACCCGGTTAATGGTGAACAGCGGTCGACGCGATACCGGCGCAGTATGTTTGCGCAGCCGCGTTTTATACGTCACATAGTAAATTCCGTAGAAACAGGTTGCTGCAAGTAACGACTGCATCATCACGCCAGGCGGCGCAACCCCCACGTTAAAGCGGAACACCAGCACGCTGGTCAGCGGAAAGCCGAAGAAGAATGTCAGCAAAAAGAGCAGTGAAAAAAAGACGTTAAAGTTAAAACGCACGCGACGGAATTCAAACCAGGTTAACGTGGCGATAAACAGCGATGCCAGTAACCAGAGGATAAACAGTCCGCAGAATTCAAGTGGGCTCATCCGGCACTCCCCGCAGCTATGCGCAGTGCTTTATGCCACGGCGCGATAAAATTCGGGCTGAAAAAGGTAATGGCGTTTTTATCCACCGCCATCAATTGCCGCCGGGCTTCACGGACTACCGCCTCATTCAGGTTATCCGTGGTAAATAGCACGGGAATATCTTCCGCCACCATATCGCGCCAGAACGGGTTTTCCCTGTTCAGCACGCAGGGTACACCCGCCTGAATCAGCAGGCAGAGCGTACCGATCCCTTGCTGACGGGCAAAAATAAAGTATCCGAGATCGCACGTCCCCAGCAGAGCCAGATAGTCATCAAAGGCCATCTTCTCATTGAGGACGCGCAGATTATCCGCGCTGAATAAGGCCAGCCCCGCACGCCGCACCGTCTCAATATAAGCGTCGTTATTGTCCGGATACCCCATTGGCACGATGATTTTCACCGTATCGCCAAACTGGCGATGAATGGCATGCAGCGCTGCCACATGTTCATTGCTTGGATCACCGGAATTGCCCACCAGAATCGTCAGTGGACCTTCATGCTGCAGTTCATGCGCCATGGCATTGAGCGCCGGATCCATGCGCGTCGGGAAATAGAGCAACTCTCCGCGCACGCCGGGATTACGCTGAGCAAACCACGCCAGATCGCCACGGGTCGCAAAAATAGTCCCAACACGGCGCTGCGCCAGCCGGCGCAGCGGATAAAAAAGGCGGAACTTAAGGCTGTGCGAAACTTCGTAAAGATCGGCACCCCAGGCATGCCAGTAGAACTGCTCACGCTTTATTGCGCCGGTTAATAAAGCCAGCCATATGTCGAAATTAAACTGCCCATGAAAAAAGAAACGCTGCTGACGTTGGGCTTTCGCTTTCGCGATCACCGCCCGCGCCAGCGCCTTCTTTCCGGGATAAAAATGCAATGTCAGGGCGGGATATTCCGTACCCTGACCTTCGTCACGCCCGACGATCATAAATTCACGGGCATATGCACCCGACGCCGCGAGCACATCATTAAAGAATCGCAGCACAGTCTGATTATGGTGTGGGATATCCGATCCCAGTACGTGAATGAGTGTAGTCATGACTTCTTACGCCAAATCAAAAACACGCCGCAACAGAGGGCGAAATAAATAACATACGTGGCCATATAGGCCTGCGCCGCACCAGCGGCACCGTGCGCGGGAATTAACCAGCGGGAAAACAGTGTCAGCAGGGTGAACTGACTTATTTCTGCCAGAATATAAAAACGTAACGAGGCTTTGGCGACCACCAGATAACCAAAGACGTAAGCGCCCACTTTCAATACATCGCCGATCAATTGCCAGGCAAAGAGGTCGCGCATGGCGGTAAACTTACTGGAAAACAGCAACCAGATAGCCACATCGCGTAGCAACCAGACGGCCAGGCTGACAGCCGCCACCGCAGGTAAAACGAAACGTAGCGACTTTACGATTTCGCGGGAGATCGCCTGCTTTGTCGCCAGGCGCGATAATGTCGGCAGCAAATAAACCGTAAACGACGCGGTAATGAATTGCAGGTAAGCATCGGAAATACTGCTTACCCCCTGCCAGATCCCCACTTCGTCCCAGCTATAATGCGCAGCCAGCTGGTTTCGCATCATCACGTAAGCCAACGGCATGGTAAATGACGTGATCAACGCCATCAGCGTAAATTTGCTTAACTGTCCCGCCAGCGCCGTATCCCACTGAGGTTTGAAAAAACCCAGCGGAACCGCACCGCGCCGAATGAGCAACGCTAACGCCGGGATCACCACCAACGCAGGCACCAATGCCAGCCCCAGCAATGCGCCCTGGTACCCTCCCAATTTGAAGCAGAGATACCATGCCAGTACACCAATGACGCTGCCGATAATTAATGACAGTGCATTACTCACCGCATCGCGGAACCCTTTCATTACCGCCAGTAGCAGGTTCGCCCATGCGATACCCAATTGCACTAGCGCCACCAGACGCACCAATCCCTGGTAATGAGTATGACCAAACAAACCCTGACTGACAGGCGCAGCGGCAAACAAAAAGATCAGCGCCAACAATGTAGAGAAACCGAGCACCATCGCCGATGATGTCCCGACCACCACGCGCAGACGCGCCGGGTCATCATGGTGCTGAGCCACCCATTTCGTCACCCCATTAAAAATCCCGGCGCCCGCGAGAACGCCGAGCACCGTGATGAGTTGACGAAAATTACCTGCCTGTCCAACACCGGATGGCCCAAAAGCCACCGCAAGAAGTTTGATCACCAGCAAGCCCGCGCCAATTTTCACCAGCGTACTGGCCGCCGTCCATACCGATGCTTTTGCCAGTGACATATCAGCTGAAATAGCTCAGAAGTGTGCTAATGACCGTGCGCTGGTTAACAGGCGACAGATTGTAGAACAGCGGCAAGCGAAGCAAACGCTCACTTTCTTGCGTGGTATAGCGATCTTCGCCGTGGAATTCGCCAAACTTTTCTCCTGCCGGAGAAGCATGGAGCGGGATGTAGTGAAATACGGCGAGGATCTCCGCTTCTTTCAGGAAAGCGATCAGCTTGCTGCGGTCAGCCTCATCGCGCAGTTTGATATAGAACATATGCGCATTGTGACCACAGTCTGCCGGAACCGAGGGCAACGCAATACGTCCGGCTCGCGCCAGCGGCGCCAATGCATCGTAATAGTTCTGCCACAGCGCCAGGCGCTGCTGATTGATGCGGTCAGCCGCTTCAAGTTGCGCCCACAAGTACGCGGCTTGTAGATCCGCCATCAGATAACTCGAACCAATATCCCGCCAGGTGTATTTATCCACCTGCCCACGGAAGAACTGGCTGCGGTTGGTGCCTTTTTCGCGAATGACCTCGGCACGTTCAACCAGCGCGCGGTCGTTAATCAGCGTTGCTCCACCTTCACCGCCTGCCGTGTAGTTTTTCGTTTCGTGAAAACTAAAACAGCCAATATGCCCGATCGTACCCAGCGCCCGGCCTTTGTAGGTCGACATCACGCCTTGAGCAGCATCTTCCACCACAAACAGATTATGGCGTTTCGCAATCGCCATAATGGTGTCCATTTCGCAGGCCACCCCGGCATAGTGCACCGGCACAATCACGCGGGTTTTGTCAGTAATCGCCGCTTCAATACAGGTTTCATCAATATTCAGGGTATCCGGGCGGATATCCACAAAGACAATTTTCGCCCCACGCAGCACAAAGGCGTTGGCGGTGGAGACGAAGGTATAACTCGGCATGATCACTTCATCGCCAGGCTGAATATTCAGCAACAGTGCCGCCATTTCCAGCGAGGCGGTGCAGGAAGGCGTCAGCAGCACTTTGGCACTGTGAAAACGCTGCTCCATCCACTGCTGGCAGCGGCGGGTAAAGCCGCCATCACCGCATAATTTACCGCTGCCCATCGCCGACTGCATGTAGTCGAGTTCCGTCCCCACGACCGGGGGTGCATTGAAGGGGATCATAACGTCACCTGTATAACCACAGAGCAGTGCTTTCCACATTCGCTCCGCTTTGAATATAGCGTTTAAGTGCGACGGTATTCCCAAGCTGGGTTGCCACTCGCACCTGCGTTAATTGCCGCTGCCGTGCCCAGTGGCTGGCAGCCTGCATTAATTTTTCGCCCATCCCACGACCAGCCAGTAAGCCAATCCGCGCCTCATGCTCGTTTAACTGCCGCAAAGAGACAAAGCCCGCGATTTCACCGCCCTCGCGGCGAAACAGCAGACATTGATGGTCAAACACATCTTTTACTGCGTTTTCAATCCACTGCGCGTAGAAACGCCCGCTGGCATCGGCCGGGTACCACGGGGCGCGAAAACGGCTCTGCACAAACGTCTCCGATGCCATTTGCCGCAGCACGGGGATATCGTCCACATTCGCCACTTCTGCATGGGGATCGCATCCCTGAACAGACACAGCTAATGACAGGTCGATTTCCCCTTCCACCAGTTGAAAACCGAATTGTTGCAGCGCATCGAGGGTATGCGTGTGCGACGCTGGCAATTTGACCTGGAGACGCGACCAGCCAGTGAAATCCGCGACGTTCAGCGCAGGCGCTTCAGGATGCAGACGCACGATAGCGCTGCGGATACCAAAAAATGCGCTTTCCCATGCCAGTTCTTCTACAGTGCCGTGAAGAGCCATCTCGTCTCCTTAGCGCATCAGCGCCAGACGCCTTTGGTGTCCACAATGTGACGCTGCGTGATGCAGCGGCCATCCAGCGCTTTAAATTCTTTGTGATCGACCAGCATGATCAGCACATCCGCCTGTGCCAGTGCCTCCTGCATGCTGACCAGTTTACTGATACCGGTCAGCGAGGCAGGAAGCTGATGGATATTCGGTTCAACCACCAGAGTTTCGCCACCGTGCCACTGCGCCACACTGTGTGTAATTTCCATCGCCGGACTTTCGCGCAGATCGTCAATGTTGGGTTTAAAGGCCAGCCCAAAACAGGCGATTTTCAGTTCGCTCGCGCGCTTATCGCTTGTGGTCAGACAGTCGGCAACGGTGGCTTTTACCTGATCCACTACCCAATGCGGCTTATGATCGTTCACCTCACGTGCGGTACGAATGAGTCGCGCCTGTTGCGGGTTCTGCGCCACAATAAACCACGGATCGACAGCGATGCAGTGACCGCCCACGCCAGGGCCTGGTTGCAGAATATTCACGCGCGGATGACGATTTGCCAGACGGATCAATTCCCAGACGTTAATGTTCTGGTCGGCACAGATCAACGACAGCTCGTTGGCAAAAGCGATGTTGACGTCGCGAAAACTGTTTTCGGTGAGTTTGCACATTTCTGCGGTGCGGGAGTTGGTCACCACACATTCACCTTCAAGGAAAATGTTGTACAGCTCGCTTGCGCGCGCCGAGCACACCGGTGTCATGCCGCCAATTACTCGATCATTTTTAATCAGTTCAACCATAACTTGTCCCGGCAGCACACGCTCAGGGCAATAGGCGATATTGATGTCGGCCTTTTCCCCGACCTGCTGTGGGAAGGTAAGGTCCGGGCGGGCGGCCGCAAGCCAGGCGGCCATTTGCTCAGTCGCCCCGACCGGCGAGGTGGACTCAAGAATCACCAGTGCGCCTTTTTTTAACACCGGTGCAATGGATTTTGCCGCCGCTTCGACATAAACCATATCCGGCTCATGTTCACCTTTAAAGGGCGTGGGTACGGCAATCAGGTAGGCATCTGCTGTGACCGGCGTGGTGCTGGCGCGCAGATATCCGCCCTCTACCGCGGCTTTTACGACGTTATCCAGTTCCGGCTCGACAATATGGATCTCTCCGCGATTAATGGTTTCCACGGCGCGTGCGTTTATATCAACCCCGATGACCTGCTTTTTCCGGGAAGCAAACGCCGCTGCGGTAGGAAGGCCAATGTATCCGAGGCCAATGACGGAAATGGTTGTAAAGCTCATAGTGTTACCCGATTGTTTTTTAGTGCGTGCAAAATGCGACGACAAGCCTGCCCGTCGCCATACGGATTATGCGCACGACTCATGGTCTGCCAGGCATCGTTATCGTGAAGCAGGCGTGTAACCTCTTCGACAATGCGCTGGCGGTCCGTGCCGACCAGTTTCACCGTTCCGGCTTCGACCGCTTCGGGTCGTTCCGTGGTATCCCTCATCACCAGCACCGGTTTCCCCAGCGATGGCGCTTCTTCCTGAATCCCCCCCGAATCGGTGAGGATCAGCCATGCATGATTCATCAACCACAAGAACGGTAGATAGTCCTGCGGTTCGATCAGCGTGACATTCTCAACCTGGCTGAGGATACGATTTACCGGCTCGCTGACATTCGGGTTCAGGTGTACCGGATAGACGATCTGCACATCGTTATGTTGTGCTGCGATATCCGCCAGCGCGTGGCAAATCTGTTCAAATCCGCGACCAAAACTCTCGCGACGATGACCCGTAACCAAAATGAGTTTTTTATTCTCGTCGAGAAACGGGTAGCGTGCCGCCAGCTCACCATGTAACGAAAGGTCTTTCAGTACGCTATCGCGCACCCAGAAAAGCGCGTCGATAACCGTATTACCGGTGACGAAAATACGGTTATCGGCAATATTTTCTTGCAGCAGGTTGTGGCGAGAATTCTCCGTCGGCGCAAAGTGATACATCGCCAGATGACCAGTCAACGTACGATTGGCTTCTTCCGGCCAGGGGGATGAAAGATCACCGGTACGCAGCCCGGCTTCCACGTGCCCAACCGGGATACGTTGGTAAAATGCAGCAAGGCTCGCCGAGATAGTGGTCGTGGTGTCGCCATGCACCAGCACCACATCCGGACGGAAAGACTCAAGAATAGGTTTCAGTCCTTCGAGGATACCGCAGGTGATTTCGGTTAGCCCCTGCCCAGGGCGCATAATATTCAGGTCGTAATCCGGGACAATTGAGAAGAGGTTCAACACCTGATCGAGCATCTCCCGATGCTGCGCAGTGACGCAAACTCTCGCCTCAAAGTCAGGATCCCTTGCCAGCGCATGTACCAGCGGAGCCATTTTGATGGCTTCTGGTCGCGTGCCAAATACGGTAAGTACTTTCACAACGATTCTCTTCGAGTAGATGATGAAGGCGCAAGGTGCCTTCATCGCAGACGGCGTTTAATCCGAACGGCGTCGCGTTAATGCAACCCCGGCTCCTGTTAACGCGCCAACAATTCCCCACATGATCATCATGAAGGCACGACGCGGGCTGTCGCGTTTTACCGGTTCTTCCGGCGTGCGCAAATAACGATAAGTCTGAAAACGAGGATCAAGTGTGGGGCCGACATTCAGCGTATTCAGCATGGCCCGGTTTTGATCATAGTCCAGATCGAATTGCGGCCCCACTGCTTGCAGGTTTTCCAGACGCGCCTTCAGCATTGGGCGGCCCAACATAAACAGTTCCGAATCAGGTAACTCATCCGGCGGAACCTCGGTTTCATTGCGAGAGATATTATTCTGCTCAGCCACTTTCAGCGCCTGTTCAACGTTATGCAGGCGCCGGTTAAAAATCGCTTTTGCCACCTCTTCCTGGCGTTTAACCTGCGCTTTCATCTGGATAGTCCGGGCCGCCCACGCACCTTTCAGCTCATCGTTTAAATGGCTGGCAGCACGCTGGCTGGCGAAAGCGACATACTGACGTAGCAAGTTATTCGCATCCGGCGCAGTTTCAGCAATAAGCTTCACATTGTCATTCAGGTTACGCGCCGCATCGCCAGGGGCGAACTGGATATTGTTTATCAGCTCATCCAGAAGCGCTGCATCTTCTTTGCTATTCCCTACCTGGCGCTGCCTGAAATAATCTGTTTGTGACCAAAAATCGCGGCGTGTATCCCAGGAAGCAAGTTGCATAATGAACTCTTTATACGCCTCATCCATGACAGACGGTTGATCCGCTGATGCCAGGTTGGCCTTGACATCCAGATTGCGCAAAAACTGCTGCTGAGAGTAATACCCGCCGAGCATATTGACCGTCGGCCTGTCGGTGATTGCATTGGCGCTCCACTCCTGGGGCGCGAAAAATGTCCAGGCTAACGCGAACAATGCAAACAGCAGCGCTCCCCCTCCAATCCACAATTTCCCCGCCCAAAGGGTACGAAACAAGCCCCGGATATCCAGTTCATTTTCCGTTTCTGTTGAAGTTGCTTCCGACGCTGGTTGAATCATCGCTTTCCCGGTTTTATTTGGTTAGTGTTGATTTTTGGTGTTTGTTACGGCGTATCCTGCGTTTTACCCGCTTGATAAAACGCGCCACTTTCCAGGCTCGCTTAATACAGTAGCCATACAATAAGAAAGCCAGCAAAAATAATGCCAACATTACCCATTCTGGAATGAAATGAAGGTACTCCGTCACCACGCCAATGGCCGCCAACAGCGCAGCCGCAAGAGTGATAAGCACAAACGCCTGACGGGAAGTGAAACCTGCCCGCATGATCAAATGGTGGATATGTTGACGGTCCGGTGAAAAAGGGCTCATGCCTTTACGCAGCCGACGATAGGTAATCGCCACCATATCCATCAGCGGAATGGCGATGATCCATAACGCAGTAACCGGGCTGATGGGGTGCGTCTTACCCTGGGTGGTTTCCAGTAAAATCCAAATGACAGTAAAACCGATCAACGTACTGCCAGCATCACCCATAAAAACTTTGTAGCGGCGGCCAAGGACACCGAGATTTAATAGAATATAAGGCACAATCGCCGCAATCATTGCGAAGCACCAAATCGCCAGGCTGAATTGTCCATCAAACCATAAAATGATGCCGATGGCGGCGAAGGAAACACACGATAACCCACCCAGCAGGCCATCAATGCCGTCCACCATATTAAAGGCGTTGATCGCGGCCCATACTGCAAACAAGGTAAGCAGATAACCAAATGGCCCTAGCACCATCTCCCAGGAACCGAAGATGAAACCAAGGCTGCTCAGATAGAGTTTGCCCACCATCATCATTACAACTGCGATCCCGGCCTGGATAGCCGCACGGATTTTAACGCTAATATCAAAGCGATCGTCCAGCGCGCCGACAAAGACCAGCACCCCTGCACAACTCAGGTAGAGCGCAGCGTGAGGGATATAATCGTTTGTAATAGCAAAAGTAAAGCAGATACCAGCGTAGACTGAAATTCCCCCTACCAGCGGAATCAGTCCCTGATGCCGTTTTCGGTAGTTAGGTTTGTCCACCAACCCCACATACTTCGCCATTTTCCTGGCGAAGAACAAGAAGGCGGTAGTGAACAAGAAGATACTGAATAATTCAGTAAACGCAGTGAGTAAATTCACAATGCATGCTCTCAGCGAATGTTGATCCCGGCAGTATAACGACGATGCCACGCTCCATAAAAGGAGAAAGCAGGTCATTCACAGACGTTATTGTTTGTTTTTCAGTCAAATGAGGAATTCATACGAAGAATATATCCTTTTGACGAGGTCTGTGTCGGACAATGCCTGTCCCAGTGCATATAGCGTATAGCCCATAAATGAAAAACGCCACGTAAAAACGTGGCGCATCTGGGGTTTATTTGTTCTAAGAGCGCTTCATCATGTCGAAGAACTCATCATTCGTCTTCGTCATCGCCAGCTTGTTAATGAGGAACTCCATCGCATCGATCTCACCCATCGGGTGAATGATTTTGCGCAGGATCCACATTTTCTGTAGCTCTTCCTGAGTGGTGAGCAGCTCTTCTTTACGCGTACCGGAACGGTTGTAATCAATGGCCGGGAAGACGCGTTTTTCAGCAATTTTACGGGAGAGATGCAGCTCCATGTTACCGGTGCCTTTAAACTCTTCGTAAATCACTTCGTCCATCTTCGAACCGGTATCGATCAGCGCCGTTGCGATGATGGTCAGGCTACCACCCTCTTCCACGTTACGCGCTGCACCGAAGAAACGCTTCGGACGATGCAGGGCGTTTGCATCCACACCACCGGTTAACACTTTGCCGGATGCCGGCACCACGGTGTTGTAAGCGCGCGCCAGACGGGTGATGGAGTCCAGCAGAATGATCACGTCTTTCTTATGCTCAACCAGGCGCTTGGCTTTTTCGATAACCATCTCAGCAACCTGCACATGGCGGGAAGCTGGTTCGTCAAAGGTGGAAGCAACCACTTCACCTTTCACCAGACGCTGCATCTCGGTCACTTCTTCCGGACGTTCGTCAATCAGTAACACCATCAACACACAGTCTGGATGGTTGTACGCGATGCTCTGCGCGATATTCTGCAGCAGCATGGTTTTACCGGCTTTCGGCGGTGCAACAATCAGACCACGCTGACCGCGACCGATGGGTGACGCCAGGTCCAAAACGCGGGCGGTTAAGTCTTCGGTTGAGCCATTACCGCGTTCCATACGCAGACGCGAATTCGCATGCAGCGGCGTCAGGTTCTCGAACAGAATCTTGTTGCGCGCATTCTCCGGCTTATCGAAGTTCACCTCGTTGACTTTCAGCAGTGCAAAGTAACGTTCACCTTCTTTAGGTGGGCGAATCTTACCTGAAATGGTGTCACCGGTGCGGAGGTTGAAGCGGCGGATTTGGCTGGGAGAAACGTAGATGTCGTCAGGACCGGCGAGGTAGGAGCTGTCTGCGGAGCGGAGGAAACCAAATCCATCCTGCAGAATCTCCAGCACACCGTCGCCAAAGATATCTTCGCCACTCTTCGCGTGCTGCT
Source organism: Kosakonia oryzendophytica (assembly GCF_900094925.1). Classification (GTDB taxonomy): domain Bacteria; phylum Pseudomonadota; class Gammaproteobacteria; order Enterobacterales; family Enterobacteriaceae; genus Kosakonia; species Kosakonia oryzendophytica. The sequence goes on from NZ_FMAY01000017.1 coordinate 66,139, forward strand.
TCAGGATGGCAAAAATGATGTCCTGTTTGCGCATACGGGCCAGGTTTTCCAGCCCCATATTTTCGCCGAGAGTGATCAGCTCAGAAACCGGCGTATTCTTTAATTCGGTAAGATTCATAATGGTGTGGGTTCTTAAACTCGGGGTAAATCTCGAACTTAATGTTGTGAATGGTATGGCAGGGTCATCCATGCCTGTTAACGGCCATCAACTCATGTCCGATCGGCGTCTGGTCACAGGAATGGACGCAGAACTGAAACGATAAGACGGAATGAGTGACAAGCCCGGAATCTGTCTACTTCTCTCGCGGCAATGCAGCTCTACGGGAAGTATCGGGGTAATGCAAGATTCAAACTACTAAGGTATGTTCAAAACGAAGTCAAAACAAAGTTAGCACGGCTGAAGCCGGGCGTCCAGCGATCCACATAAAATAGGAGTGCTGGCGCGCCGGCTGAGCCCGGATTATGCCAGGTTGGCGTCCAGGAACTCTTTCAGTTGGCCTTTAGACAAAGCACCGACTTTGGTTGCCGCCACTTCGCCGTTTTTGAACAGCAGAAGGGTTGGAATCCCGCGAATACCGTACTTCGGTGCGGTACCTGGATTCTGGTCAATGTTCAGCTTGGCAACGGTCAGTTTGCCTTCGTACTCAGTAGCGACTTCATCCAGAATCGGGGCGATCATTTTACACGGACCACACCACTCTGCCCAGAAATCGACGAGAACAAGCCCGTTTGCTTTGAGTACATCCGTGTCAAAACTATCGTCAGTCAGGTGAATAATTTTATCGCTCATATATAACTCCACAGGAATAAGCCTGGCGTGTTGGTGTAGCATAAAACAGCAACGTGTTGATGCCACAATAACCAACTAAAGGTTGACTTTATTTCACCGGATACGCTTTCGTAAAGCAATAGTAAGCTGATATTCTACCACACTATGAGCAAAACACATTTAACAGAACAGAAGTTTTCCGACTTCGCCCTGCACCCAAAAGTGATTGAGGCCCTTGAAAATAAAGGGTTTCATAATTGCACGCCTATTCAGGCACTGGCCCTTCCGCTGACGCTGGCGGGCCGGGATGTTGCAGGTCAGGCGCAAACCGGTACCGGCAAAACGATGGCGTTTTTAACGTCAACGTTCCACTATCTCCTTTCTCACCCGGCGATCGAAGACCGCAAAGTGAACCAGCCGCGCGCAATTATTATGGCGCCGACCCGTGAACTTGCGGTGCAAATCCACGCCGATGCGGAGCCCCTGGCGCAGGCGACAGGTCTGAAACTGGGCCTGGCTTACGGCGGTGATGGCTACGACAAGCAGCTGAAAGTACTGGAAAGCGGCGTCGATATTCTGATCGGCACCACTGGCCGCCTTATTGATTACACCAAACAGAACCATATTAACCTGGGCGCGATCCAGGTCGTGGTGCTGGACGAAGCCGATCGTATGTACGATCTGGGCTTTATAAAAGATATCCGTTGGCTGTTCCGCCGTATGCCGGCAACCGACCAGCGTCTTAATATGCTGTTCTCCGCGACCCTCTCTTACCGGGTGCGTGAACTGGCGTTCGAGCAAATGAACAACGCTGAATACGTGGAAGTCGAACCGGAACAGAAAACCGGCCACCGTATCAAAGAAGAGCTGTTCTATCCGTCCAATGATGAAAAAATGCGTTTACTGCAAACGCTGATTGAAGAAGAGTGGCCGGATCGTGCAATCATCTTCGCCAACACTAAACACCGTTGTGAAGATATCTGGGGCCACCTGGCCGCAGATGGTCACCGTGTTGGTTTATTGACGGGCGATGTGGCGCAGAAAAAACGCCTGCGCATTCTTGATGAATTCACGCGTGGCGATCTCGATATTCTGGTAGCAACAGATGTGGCGGCTCGTGGTCTGCATATTCCTGCCGTAACACATGTTTTTAACTACGATCTGCCGGACGATTGCGAAGATTACGTGCACCGTATCGGTCGTACCGGTCGCGCTGGCGCAAGCGGCAATTCCATCAGCCTGGCCTGTGAAGAATACGCGCTGAACCTGCCCGCTATTGAAACCTATATTGGCCACTCCATTCCGGTCAGTAAATACAACCCGGATGCCCTGCTCAGCGAACTGCCGCCGCCAAAACGCCTGACGCGCCCCCGCTCTGGCAACGGCCCGCGTCGCAGTGGTGGCGCACCACGTAATCGTCGTCGTTCAGGTTAAAAAAATATGCTCGGTTCCGCCTCGCTTTATGCAGCTATTGATCTCGGTTCCAACAGTTTTCATATGCTGGTTGTACGCGAGGTGGCGGGCAGTATCCAGACGCTGTCCCGCATTAAACGCAAGGTTCGCCTGGCCGCCGGCCTGAGCAGCGAAAATCATCTTTCTCAGGAAGCCATGGAGCGCGGTTGGCAATGTCTGCGGCTGTTCTCTGAACGACTACAGGATATCCCGCAAGAACAAATCCGCGTCGTGGCAACCGCCACGCTGCGTCTGGCAGTTAACGCCCGGACTTTCCTCGATAAGGCGCAAGAGATCCTCGGCTGCCCGGTGCAAGTTATCAGCGGTGAAGAAGAGGCGCGCCTGATATATCAAGGCGTTGCCCACACAACAGGCGGCGCCGATCAGCGTCTTGTCGTGGATATTGGCGGCGCAAGTACCGAACTGGTGACTGGCACCGGCGCGCAAACCACATCGCTGTTCAGCCTTTCGATGGGCTGTGTCACCTGGCTAGAACGTTTTTTTACCGATCGCAATCTCGGGCAGGAGAATTTCCAGGCGGCAGAGCTTGCGGCTCGCGAGGTATTGCGTCCGGTCGCCGGTGAGCTTCGTCGCCACGGCTGGAAAGTCTGCGTCGGCGCATCCGGCACGGTTCAGGCGTTGCAAGAGATCATGATGGCGCAAGGGATGGATGAACGCATCACCCTCGCCAAACTGCAGCAGTTGAAGCAGCGCGCGATTCAGTGCGGGCGTCTTGAAGAACTGGAGATTGAAGGCCTGACGCTTGAGCGTGCGCTGGTTTTCCCAAGCGGCCTGGCGATCTTGATCGCCATTTTCACTGAGATGAATATTGAAAGCATGACGCTCGCCGGTGGCGCATTGCGGGAAGGTCTGGTCTACGGCATGTTGCATCTGGCGGTCGATCAGGATATTCGCAGCCGCACGCTGCGCAATATTCAGCGCCGTTTTATCATCGACACCGATCAGTCAAGACGTGTCTCCACGCTGGCGGGACGCTTTGCGCAGAGCGTTGAAAAAGCATGGGATCTTGATGCTTACAGCACCGATATCCTGAAAGTTGCCTGCGAACTTCACGAAATCGGCCTCAGCATAGAGTTCAAACAGGCACCGCTACATGCCGCCTGGCTGGTACGAAATCTCGACCTGCCTGGCTTTACACCAGCGCAGAAAAAACTGCTTGCCACACTGCTGCTGAACCAGACCAACGCGGTTGATCTCTCGTCATTGCATCAGCAAAACGCCGTACCGCCACGCGTTGCGGAACATCTGTGCCGTTTACTGCGTCTGGCGATTATCTTTGCCAACCGTCGTCGTGACGACCTGTTGCCGGACATTGCCGTTAGCGCACAGGGTGAAAAACTCACACTGACACTTCCTGAGGGCTGGCTGGCTGGCCATCCGCTGGGTGCGGAGTTGATCGAGCAGGAAAGCCAGTGGCAGAGCTATGTACACTGGGCGCTGGAAATCCGGTAACCAATAAGCGTTGATAAGGCCCGGTAGTACCGGGCTTTTTTATTTTCCTTTCGCTTTTGCCAGCATCGCCCGGATATTCGCCACATTGGCCTGGCCTTTGTGCATGCGCTCTTCCGGGCTGACTACCTTGCGCTCTTGCTCCCAGATCAGATCATCTTGCGGTAACTCCAGCAGAAAACGGCTTGGCTCCGGGCGCACCAGCTCACCGTACTGACGACGCTCTTTGCACAACGTGAAAATCAGCTCTTTCTGCGCACGCGTTATGCCAACGTAAGCCAGACGGCGTTCCTCATCAACGTTATCTTCATCAATGCTGCTTTGATGCGGCAGTAAGCCTTCTTCCATGCCGACCAGAAAGACATAAGGGAACTCCAGGCCTTTAGACGCATGCAGTGTCATCAGTTGTACCTGGTCGGACTCATCGTCGCTTTCACCCCGCTCCATCATATCGCGCAGGGTGAAACGCGTGACCACCTGATCCAGCGTCATCGGCTCATCCAGTTCATTACCTTCGAGCATCTCGGTCATCCAGCCAAACAACGTATTGACGTTTTTCATACGCATTTCCGCCGCCTTCGGGCTGGGCGAGGTTTCGAATAACCAGGATTCATAATCAATGCCGTGGATGAGATCACGCACGGCAGCAATGGGCTCACGCTCCGACAGGCGCTGTATATCGCCAAGCCACTGGGTAAAGCGTGTTAAAGACTCATAACCGCGCCCGGTAAGCGTCTGGTTTAGCCCAACGTCAAAGCTGGCGGCAAACAGGCTCTTATTGCGCACCATTGCCCATTCCCCCAGTTTTTGCAGCGTGGCGGAACCAATTTCACGCTTCGGCGTGTTCACAATGCGCAAAAACGCGCTGTCATCATCCGTATTGGTTAGCACCCGCAGATAAGCCAACAGATCTTTAATTTCCGGGCGCGAGAAAAAGGAGGTGCCGCCAGAAATCTTGTACGGAATGCGGTTCTGCATGAGGAATTTTTCAAACACCCGCGACTGATGGTTGCCGCGATAGAGGATGGCATAATCCTTATACTGCGTTTTATTTACATAGTGATGGGCAATCAACTCACCGGTCACGCGCTCAGCTTCATGCTCCTCATGGTTGGCGCTCAGGACTTTCAGCTCCGTACCGTAGCCGAGCTCCGAAAACAGACGTTTTTCAAACACGTGTGGGTTATTGGCGATCAGGATGTTAGCCGCCTTCAGGATACGCCCGGAAGAACGGTAGTTCTGCTCCAGCTTAATGACCTGCAACGCCGGGAAATCCTGACTCAGTAACACCAGGTTTTGCGGCCTCGCGCCGCGCCAGGAGTAAATTGACTGGTCATCGTCGCCTACCACCGTAAACCGTGCGCGCTTGCCCACCAGCAGTTTTACCAGTTCGTACTGGCTGGTGTTGGTATCCTGATATTCATCCACCAGCAGATAGCGGATCTTGTTCTGCCAGCGCTCGCGCACCTCTTCATTGCGCTGCAATAGTAGCGTGGGTAGCAGGATCAAATCGTCAAAATCGAGAACGTTGCACGCCTTCATATGGGCGGTATAAAGACCGTAGCAATGGGCGAACATACGATCCCGTTCGCCGATCGCGCGAGCGGCCGCCTGCTGCGGGGTAAGCAGATCGTTTTTCCAGTTTGAGATCGCCGAGATCAGTTGTTGCAGGACGACTTTGTCATCTTCGATCAGCCCCTCAGTCAGATCTTTGAGGAGGGCGACCTGATCGGTATCGTCGAACAACGAAAAGTTAGATTTCATACCCAGCGCAGCATATTCACGCTTGATGATATCCAGCCCCAACGTATGGAACGTGGAGATCATCAACCCCCGAGCCTCTTTCCGGCCCAGCGTTTGCGCGACACGCTCCTTCATTTCGCGTGCGGCTTTGTTGGTAAAGGTGACCGCTGCAATATGTCGCGCCTGATAGCCGCAACCCCGAATAAGGTGAGCGATTTTATTGGTGATCACGCGCGTTTTACCGGATCCTGCGCCCGCCAGCACCAGGCAGGGGCCGGTGACGAATTCGACGGCTTGTTGTTGTCCGGGATTTAAACGCATAGAAAAAATCACTCAATGAAAGTCAGGAAGGAAATAAACAGCGTGGTAGTATAGCCAGCCCAAACTCCTCCACTCAAGGCACGATCATGGCAAAAACAGCAGCAGCACTGCACATCCTTGTTAAAGAAGAGAAACTGGCGCTGGATCTTCTGGAACAAATCAAAAACGGCGGCGACTTCGAGAAACTGGCGAAAAAACACTCTATTTGCCCGTCAGGCAAAAAGGGAGGCCATTTAGGGGAATTCCGTCAGGGTCAGATGGTACCGGCTTTCGATAAAGTGGTGTTTTCCTGCCCGGTGCTGGAGCCGACCGGCCCGCTGCACACCCAGTTCGGTTATCACATTATCAAAGTGCTGTATCGCAACTAATATAAAGCCCGGTAGCGCTCACGCTTACCGGGCTTACGTTACTGCAGGTCGGGCTGGCGAAACGCTTACCCGACCTCTTTTTTAGCCTGCGACAGCAATACGCTTCATATCGGTCATATAGCCACGCAGTTTCTGACCCACTTTTTCAATCGCATGACTGCGGATCGCTTCGTTCACATCACGCAGTTGCGCGTTATCAACAGCGCCTTCGGCAATCGCCTGGCCCAGATCGCCCGTCTGCAGCGTGGTCATAAACTCTTTCAGCAGCGGAACACAGGCATAAGAGAACAGGTAGTTACCGTACTCAGCGGTATCAGAGATAACCACGTTCATTTCATACAGGCGTTTACGCGCGATAGTGTTGGCAATCAGCGGCAGCTCGTGCAGTGATTCATAGTAAGCTGACTCTTCGATGATGCCGGAGGAAACCATGGTTTCAAACGCCAGTTCAACACCCGCTTTCACCATCGCGATCATCAGTACGCCTTTATCGAAGTACTCTTGTTCGCTGATTTTGCCTTCAAACTGCGGTGCGGTCTCGAATGCGGTTTTACCGGTCTCTTCACGCCAGGTCAGCAGTTTTTTATCATCGTTAGCCCAATCAGCCATCATGCCGGAGGAGAATTCGCCGGAGATGATGTCATCCATATGTTTCTGGAACAGCGGCGCCATAATGCCTTTCAGTTGTTCTGACAGCGCGTAAGCACGCAGTTTTGCCGGGTTAGAAAGACGGTCCATCATCAGAGTGATGCCGCCCTGTTTCAGCGCTTCGGTGATGGTTTCCCAGCCGAACTGAATCAGTTTTTCCGCGTAAGCGGCATCAGTACCTTCTGCCACCAGCTTGTCGAAGCACAGCAGAGAACCAGCCTGCAACATACCGCAGAGAATGGTCTGTTCGCCCATCAGGTCAGATTTCACCTCCGCAACGAAAGAGGACTCCAGAACCCCGGCGCGATGGCCGCCCGTGGCTGCAGCCCAGGCTTTAGCGATCGCCATACCTTCACCTTTCGGATCGTTCTCCGGGTGCACAGCAATCAGGGTCGGTACGCCAAAACCGCGTTTGTACTCTTCACGCACTTCGGTACCCGGGCATTTCGGCGCAACCATCACCACGGTGATGTCTTTACGGATCTGCTCGCCCACTTCGACGATATTGAAACCATGGGAGTAACCCAGCGCCGCGCCATCTTTCATCAGCGGCTGTACGGAACGCACTACGTCAGAGTGTTGCTTGTCCGGCGTCAGGTTAACCACCAGATCCGCCTGCGGGATCAGCTCTTCATAGGTGCCAACGTTAAAACCGTTTTCGGTCGCTTTGCGCCAGGATGCACGTTTTTCAGCGATCGCTTCCTTACGCAGCGCGTAGGAGATATCCAGGCCAGAGTCGCGCATATTCAGACCCTGATTCAGGCCTTGGGCGCCGCAGCCGACAATGACCACTTTTTTACCCTGAAGGTAGCTTGCGCCATCGGCAAATTCTTCACGCGCCATAAAGCGACATTTGCCCAGCTGCGCCAGCTGCTGGCGCAGGTTCAGTGTATTAAAGTAGTTAGCCATGGTGAGACCTCATGATGTTGTGTTGTCGTGCTTATTGTTCGGTTCGCTGTTTCGCGAGATTGAACCCACTATATGACAGGAAATGCGTTGCTTAAATTGATATATTAACAATGTGACATTGCAATTTTTGCAATACAAATTTGTGGAGCCTGTCTCATGGATTTACGCGACCTGAAAACTTTTCTGCATTTGGCGGAAAGCCGCCATTTTGGCCGTAGCGCGCGGGCCATGCACGTCAGCCCTTCCACGCTCTCGCGCCAGATTCAGCGACTGGAAGAGGATCTCGGCCAGCCGCTTTTTGTGCGGGATAACCGCACCGTCACACTGACCGAAGCGGGAGAAGAACTGCGCGTTTTCGCTCAACAAACTTTATTGCAGTATCAGCAACTCCGCCACACGATAGACCAGCAAGGCCCCTCCCTTTCCGGCGAGTTGCATCTGTTTTGTTCCGTTACTGCGGCGTACAGCCATTTGCCGCCGATCCTCGATCGCTTCCGTGCTGAACATCCGTCGGTGGAAATCAAACTCACCACCGGCGATGCCGCCGACGCGATGGAAAAAGTGGTCACTGGCGAAGCAGATCTGGCGATAGCCGGGAAACCGGAAACCTTGCCCGGCGCAGTGGCTTTTTCCATGCTGGAAAATCTTGCTGTTGTGCTGATAGCCCCGGCCTTACCCTGCCCGGTACGCAACCAGGTTTCGCAGCCAGATCCCGACTGGTCGACGGTGCCGTTTATTATGGCGGATCAAGGGCCAGTGCGCCGCCGCATTGAGCTGTGGTTTCGTCGTCATAAAATCAGTAACCCGTCGATTTACGCCACCGTTGGCGGCCACGAAGCAATGGTATCAATGGTCGCATTAGGCTGTGGCGTAGCGCTGATTCCGGAAGTGGTGCTGGAAAACAGCCCGGAACCGGTGCGCAATCGGGTGATGATCCTTGAGCGCAGCGACGAGAAAACCCCGTTCGAGCTGGGCGTATGCGCACAAAAAAAGCGGCTGCATGAGCCGCTTGTCAGTGCATTCTGGCAAATCTTGCCCAACCATTAACCGACTAACCGGCGAGGAAAAACCGGAACGCCGGGTTATGCGTCTCATCATGGCAATCATAACCGAGCTCATTGAGCCGGGTTTCGAAGTCCGGCTCATGATCCGCCAGCTCAAACGCCGCCAGCACACGACCATAATCAGTACCGTGGCTGCGATAATGGAACAGCGAGATATTCCAGTGAGTGCCGAGCGTGTGTAAAAACTTCAGCAGCGCGCCGGGGGATTCCGGGAATTCAAAACTGTATAAGCGCTCTTGCAACGGCTTAGATGGCCGACCGCCGACCATGTAACGCACGTGCAGTTTCGCCATCTCATCGTCGGAGAGATCCACCACGTCATAGCCGCCTTTATGCAGCAGTTCGAGTATCTCTTTACGTTCTTCTACCCCACGGCTTAAGCGCACGCCGACAAAAATGCAGGCGTCCTTCGCATCCGCAAAGCGATAGTTAAACTCGGTAACAGAACGCCCGCCAAGCAACTGGCAGAACTTCAGAAAGCTGCCTTTCTCTTCCGGAATTGTGACCGCCAACAGTGCTTCGCGCTGTTCGCCCAGTTCGCAACGCTCGGAGACATAGCGCAGACCGTGGAAATTGACATTAGCGCCGGAAAGCACATGCGCCAGTCGTTCGCCGCGAATATTATGCATAGCGATGTATTTTTTCATGCCCGCCAGCGCCAACGCACCGGAAGGTTCAGCCACAGCGCGAACGTCTTCGAACAGATCTTTCATCGCCGCACAAATCGCATCGCTATCCACGGTGACGATGTCGTCGAGATAAGCCTGACACAGCCGGAACGTTTCGTTGCCGATACGTTTTACCGCCACCCCTTCCGCAAACAGCCCGACACGGGGTAAATCAACCGGATGGCCCGCATCCAAGGCGGCTTTCAGACAGGCCGACTCTTCCGCTTCGACGGCAATAACCTTGATTTGCGGCATCAGTTGCTTAATCAACACCGCTACGCCCGCCGCCAGACCGCCGCCGCCCACCGGTACAAAAACGCGATCGATATGCGCATCCTGCTGTAAAAGCTCCAACGCCAGTGTCCCCTGCCCGGCAATCACCATCGGGTGATCGAACGGCGGTACAAAGGTGAAACCCTGCTGTTGCGACAGCTCAATGGCTTTAGCTTTGGCTTCATCAAAGTTAGCGCCGTGCAGCAGTACCTCGCCGCCGAAGCCTCGTACCGCATCAACTTTGATATCCGCAGTCGCGACCGGCATAACGATAAGCGATTTAATACCAAGCCGGGTGGAAGACATTGCCACACCTTGCGCATGGTTGCCTGCCGAAGCCGTGATTACGCCGCTTGCTTTCTGCTCTTCCGTCAGCCCGGCGATCATCGCGTACGCCCCACGCAGCTTAAAGCTGTGCACTGGCTGCCTGTCTTCGCGTTTCACCAGAATGACGTTATCAAGACGCGAAGAGAGCTTTTCCATTTTTTGCAGCGGCGTTACCTGCGCCGCTTCATAAACCGGTGCGCGAAGCACCGCCCTCAGGTATTCCGCCCCTTCGGGGGCGGCGGAGAGGGGTTGGGATTCGGCCATCATTAACCCCCGAGTTTAGATTTATCGCGTACTGCGCCTTTGTCTGCACTGGTCGCGAGGCTGGCATAGGCGCGCAGCGCAAAGGATACCTGACGTTCGCGATCGACAGGCGTCCAGGCTTTATCACCGCGGGCTTCCTGGGCTTCACGACGCGCAGCCAGTTCCTGATCGCTCAGTTGCAGTTGAATGCTACGACTCGGAATGTCGATAGCAATGATGTCGCCATCTTCAATCAGGCCGATGTTGCCACCGCTGGCCGCTTCGGGTGAAACGTGACCGATAGAAAGACCGGAGGTACCGCCGGAGAAACGACCGTCGGTGATCAGTGCGCAGGCCTTACCTAAACCCATTGATTTCAGGAAGCTGGTTGGATAAAGCATCTCTTGCATACCTGGGCCACCTTTTGGACCTTCGTAGCGAATCACCACGACATCGCCGGCTACCACTTTGCCGCCGAGGATAGCCTCAACAGCCGCGTCCTGGCTTTCGTACACTTTCGCCGGGCCGGTAAATTTCAGGTTGCTGTCATCAACACCCGCTGTTTTCACGATACAACCGTTCTCCGCAAAGTTGCCGTACAGCACCGCCAGACCGCCATCTTTACTGTAAGCATGATCCAGCGAGCGGATACAGCCTTCAGCGCGATCGTCATCCAGCGTGTCCCAGCGGCAATTCTGCGAAAATGCTTGCGTGGTTCGGATGCCTGCCGGACCTGCGCGGAACATGGTTTTCACCGCCTCGTCTTTGGTCAGCATCACATCGTATTGTTCAAGGGTTTGCGGCAACGACAGGCCCAGCACGTTTTTCACGCCGCGGTTCAGCAGGCCTGCACGATCCAGCTCTCCGAGGATACCCAACACGCCACCGGCGCGATGCACATCTTCCATATGGTATTTCTGTGTACTTGGTGCGACCTTACACAACTGCGGCACCTTGCGGGAAAGCTTGTCAATGTCGCTCATGGTGAAGTCAATTTCCGCTTCCTGCGCGGCGGCCAGCAGGTGCAGAACAGTATTGGTCGAACCGCCCATGGCGATATCCAGCGTCATGGCATTTTCAAACGCCGCTTTGCTGGCGATATTACGCGGCAACGCACTGGCATCATCCTGCTCGTAATAACGTTTGGTCAGTTCAACAATGCGTTTGCCGGCATTGATAAACAGATCTTTGCGATCGGCATGGGTGGCGAGAAGTGAGCCATTACCCGGCTGAGAAAGGCCCAACGCTTCAGTCAGGCAGTTCATTGAGTTGGCGGTAAACATACCGGAACAGGAGCCGCAGGTAGGGCAAGCGGAACGCTCAACCTGTTCACTCTGATCGTCAGAGACTTTCGGGTCTGCGCCCTGGATCATTGCATCCACCAGATCGAGTTTGATGATCTGGTTAGAGAGTTTGGTTTTCCCGGCTTCCATGGGGCCGCCGGAAACAAAAATGACCGGAATGTTCAGACGCAGGGAGGCCATCAGCATCCCCGGGGTGATTTTGTCGCAGTTGGAAATACACACCATGGCATCGGCGCAGTGGGCATTCACCATATATTCAACAGAATCAGCAATCAGCTCGCGGGAGGGCAGTGAGTAAAGCATACCGCCGTGCCCCATCGCGATGCCATCATCGACAGCAATAGTATTGAACTCTTTCGCGACGCCGCCTGCGGCTTCAATTTGCTCCGCAACCAGTTTACCAAGATCGCGCAAATGGACGTGGCCCGGCACGAACTGGGTAAACGAGTTCACGACGGCAATAATCGGTTTGCCAAAATCGGCATCGGTCATCCCGGTTGCGCGCCACAGCGCGCGGGCACCCGCCATATTGCGCCCGTGGGTGGTGGTGGCGGAACGGTACTTAGGCATGCTTAAACTCCCAGTCTATCCTGTAGATGGGATGGTGCGTGCCACCCCATGTTTCTCTGTATACCCTAAATCATTCTGGTTGCAGGAAGGCGGCAAGCAAGTGAATCCTCAGGAGCTTACATAAGTAAGTGACTGGGGTGAACGCGTGCAGCCAACACACTTACAACCTGAAGTATGATGGGTATTTATTGGTTAACTTGATCCAACCAGCCCCATTTATCCTCGGTTTCACCGGTGAAGAGGCCAAAGAATGCTTGCTGAATGCGTTTGGTAACCGGGCCACAACGGCCTTCACCAACCTGGATACCATCGACGCTGCGTACCGGCGTGATTTCTGCGGCGGTACCGGACATGAACACCTCATCCGCCAGGTACAGAGATTCGCGGGACAGTACCTGCTCGCGTACTTCAATATTCAGCTCTTTCGCCAGCTTAATGATGGCATCACGCGTGATACCCGGCAGTGCGGAAGAAGTAAACGGTGGGGTAAACAGGATACCGTCTTTCACTTCAAACAGGTTTTCGCCTGCGCCTTCAGAGATATAGCCGTTCACATCCAGCGCGATACCTTCCTGATAACCATGGCGGCGCGCTTCGCTACCAACCAGCAGGGATGAAAGGTAGTTACCACCGGCTTTTGCAGCTGTCGGAATGGTGTTTGGCGCAACGCGGTTCCAGGAAGACACCATGGCGTCGATCCCCTGATCCAGCGCTTCAGCGCCGAGATAAGCTCCCCACGGGAACGCAGCGATGATCACGTCAGTGGAGTAACCTGCTGGCGGGTTCACGCCCATACCCACGTCGCCCACAAATACCAATGGGCGGATATAAGCGCTGGTCAGGTTATTTTTGCGGATCACGGCACGGCATGCCTCCATCAGTTCGTCAGTGCTCTGAGAAACCGGGAAACGGTAAATTTTTGCAGAGTCTTGCAGGCGCTGCATATGTTCACGATGGCGGAAGACCACAGGACCTTTGTGAGAGTCGTAGCAACGGATGCCTTCAAATACAGACGTACCGTAATGCAGCGCGTGGGACATCACGTGGACTTTTGCGTCTTCCCACCGAACCATCTCGCCATTGAACCAAATGTAGTCTGCTTTTTTCGTCGTCATTGTTCTTCCTATTGCGCTTATGCGCGGATTTGTTGTGATTGTGATGATGTGGCGCGCTGTCGGATATCAACCCTGGCAACGTCGACAAGTTTGCTCAACTGGCTAAACAGTAATTCGACAGGGCGCGGACTGGCAACGGTCAATTCAATATTTATATTCCGCGCATCACTGGCGGTTTCCATGTTCATCGCGCACACCTGAAAGCCACGGTGGCGTACCACACGCAATACGCGTTCTAACGTTTCCGGGTTGAAACGAGCCTCAACGGCGACTTGATGTTGCATCATGATAATTTCTCCAGCATTTGTGCATTACTGGCGCCGGGCGGCACCAACGGCCAGACATTCTCAAGTTCGTCGATTGAGACATGAAGCAAATATGGCCCCTGGCACGAAAGCAGGGTGTCGAGTGCCGCTTCAACCTGGTCTTTACGGGTGATGTGCTGGCCGGGGATGCCAAAGGCGCTGGCCAGCGTAAGGAAATCGGGGTTATCGGTCAGGGTGGTTTCGCTATAACGTTCATTGAAGAATAACTGCTGCCATTGACGAACCATCCCTAAGCGCTGGTTATCCAATAAAATGATCTTCAGCGGTAATTGTTTGCGTTTTACGGTGCCCAGCTCCTGAACATTCATCATGAAAGAGCCGTCACCGGAGATACAGATAACCGTATCGTCCGGGCGGGCAACCTGCGCCCCCACCGCAGCAGGCAAACCAAATCCCATGGTGCCTAATCCGCTGGAAGTAATGAAGTTTTCCGGGCGATTGAAACTCAGATGCTGGGCCGCCCACATTTGGTGCTGTCCCACATCGGTGGTCACTACGCTATTTTCCGGTTTACGCTCAGAAAGCTGCTTTAACAGCAGAGGGGCATAGATAGCCTCACCGGGATGGTCATAACGCCAGGCATGCTCGCGGCGCAGGTCGGCGTTGAACTGACGCCATTCGTCAATCATCAACGGTTGCTGCAACGCAGGCAGCAAGGCATTTAAATCACCCTGTAGCGCAACGTGCGCCTGGCGCAATTTGCTCATTTCCGCAGGATCGATATCCATATGGATGACTTTGGCGTGCGGCGCGAATGTGTTCAGTTTGCCGGTGACGCGATCATCAAAACGCGCGCCAACGGCAACCAGCAAATCACACTCCTGCACCGCAAAGTTTGCCGCTTTCGTCCCGTGCATACCCAACATGCCAAGGTAGTAAGCGTACTCCGCCTCAACTGCGCCTAACCCCTTCAGTGTGCAGGTAACCGGCATTTTTGTGACCGCAAGGAAGTCACGCAATGCCGGAACAGCCTGAGCCATTCCCACGCCGCCGCCGACATACAGCATCGGTTTTTTAGCCTGAGAGAGCATCTGATACGCGTCAGCAACCTGCTCTTGCGGAAAGGAAACATCGTCTTCAACGGTGGAGAAATAGGGCTCCAGATTACCGACTGCCAGCTGGATATCTTTTGGGATATCAACCAGTACCGGACCAGGACGGCCAGAATTGGCAATGTGAAAAGCCTCGGCCATCACGCGGGGTAAATCCTCCAGCGACTCAACCAAAAAGCTGTGTTTCGTACAGGCCAGGGATAAACCCAGCACGTCTACTTCCTGAAATGCATCGGTACCGATAAACGGCGCTGCAACCTGCCCTGTGATAGCGACGACCGGAACGGAATCTAACAGTGCATCGGCAAGACCTGTGATCAGGTTGGTGGCACCAGGACCAGAGGTGGCGATACACACACCAGTCTTACCCGTAGAGCGGGCATACCCGATGGCTGCCATCGCCGCGCCTTGCTCATGCCGACACAGTAGGTGTTCCACGCCGCCGTCATACAATGCATCGTAAACCGGCATAATTGCGCCACCCGGATACCCGAATACGGTATCGACTTTCTGTGCCCGCAACGCATGTACTACCCACTGTGCCCCATTCATAGTTAGTTCCCCGCCGGATATCGGGAGAAACAGAATTTTGTGCTACAACTCATTCTCTGCTCCTCGTTAATGTTTTTAGGTCATAAAAAAACCCCCGGACCTTTCGGTGCGGGGGTCTTAGTTCGTTAAGGCTTGTTTTTTAAGCCTTTCCTCGTCCAAGTGCAGCCCCGCACGGTGGGATAATAATCACCACCACGCTAATCACGACCAGGCTAATCACTCGTAGAAGGGCTGTCATTTGTGTTCGTTCTTGCTTCATGTTCGAAGGAATGCCTAAAGAGTTATCACAGATTTGAGACAGGACACAAGAAATATTTATGACTTATTTTGCGAGACAGTCGACAGGTTGCTAAAAAACCTTTGTTTTATATAGCAAAAAAGAAGGGTGAAAATATTTCACTTTTTCATGGCACTGTTCAGAGATTGAACATCCCTATAACTGATCATGCGAACGCGCTTCCAACAGTGTGAAAAGTGTTTAGGCTTGCGATGAAAGAACGGGAAACATCACGCAAAAAGAAAAAAACAGCAGAGAAATGACAAAACTGAGAACCGATAATGCCCCGAAAAGGAGGTGTTATGGCGTTGTCAGTAATTTACACACGGGCAGTTCTGGGGGTCGCCGCACCGCTGGTGACGGTAGAAGTCCATATCAGCAATGGACTGCCCGGTCTGACTATCGTTGGACTGCCAGAAACGACTGTCAGGGAAGCGCGAGACAGAGTACGTAGCGCACTTATCAACAGCGGCTATGAGTTTCCCGCTAAACGGATCACCATCAACCTGGCACCGGCGGATCTACCTAAAGAAGGAGGTAGATACGATTTACCCATTGCCATCGCGCTTCTCGCTGCCTCTGAGCAGCTTACAACCGGAAAGTTAAGCCATTACGAGTTTGTCGGCGAACTCGCGCTTACAGGGGCATTACGCGGGGTTCCTGGTGCTATCTCCTGTGTGATGGAAGCCTTAAAAGCCCACAGAAACATCATCCTTGCGCAGGGGAACGAAGCAGAAGCCAGCCTGGCACAAACGCAGGCATGCCTTGTTGCTGGACATTTACAAGAGGTCTGCGCCTTTCTGGAAGACAAACATCAATTGTTACCACCGAAGCCTTTTCACCTCCCTCAGGAAGTGCACAGTGAAGATTTAAGTGATGTTATCGGACAAGAACAGGGAAAACGGGCGCTGGAAATCACCGCTGCCGGCGGACATAATCTCTTGCTCATCGGACCACCCGGCACAGGAAAAACAATGCTGGCAAGTCGGTTAGGTGGATTACTTCCACCACTGAGCAATCAGGAAGCGCTGGAAAGCGCTGCGGTGATGAGTGTGTTAAACGCCGCCAACCTCACCCAGCATTGGCGACGGCGACCGTTCCGTTCGCCTCACCACAGCGCCTCACTCGCAGCTATGGTTGGGGGAGGTTCAATACCCGGTCCGGGTGAAATTTCGCTGGCACATAACGGCGTACTATTTCTCGACGAGTTGCCAGAATTTGAGAGGCGGGTACTGGATGCGTTACGCGAGCCGATTGAGTCAGGGAAAATTGATATTTCCAGAACACGAGCGAAAGTCACTTACCCGGCACGGTTCCAATTGATCGCCGCCATGAACCCTAGCCCTACAGGGCACTATCAGGGGAAACATAACCGCTGTACGCCGGAACAAACGTTACGCTATTTGGCAAAATTATCAGGCCCGTTTCTCGATCGTTTTGATCTCTCACTGGAGATACCGCTTCCTGTCGCCGGGCTAATGAGTCAGACGCAAGTCAAAGGTGAATGCAGTGAAACGGTTCGTGCCCGCGTTGTGAGCGCGCAAGCGCGCCAGTTGGCTCGTCAGGATAAACTCAACGCGCGGCTTGAGAGTAGCGAAACCAGGCTGTTCTGTTCACTCTCCGGGGAGGATAGCGACTGGCTGGAAGAGACATTAATACGTTTGGGTCTGTCTGTGCGGGCCTGGCAGCGTCTGCTAAAGGTAGCAAGGACCATTGCCGATCTGGAGCAGCAAGAACGGATTCAGCGTTGCCACCTGCAGGAAGCGCTAAGTTACCGTGCTATCGACAGGCTATTTGTTCATCTGCAAAAAATGCTGAGATAAAAAAAGGGGCCGCAGCCCCTTTGTCTTAATCGTCGGAATCTGTGTAGTCTTCCGTGCCCTCTGTCTGCGGCTTACCGCCGGACAGGGTATGAAAACGCTTCGGACGCTTAATGCGCGCCATATACTTAATCCAGACACGTTCTGCTTCAGTGCTGGGTTCACGTTCTCCACGGCAAACGGCAATAAACTGCATCTCTTCTTCGGTCATCGGTTCGCGCTTGCCGAGCTCCAGCTCGTTAAAGGCATAACCATGACGCTCAAGCAGTTGAGCCTCTTTGATGGTGAAATCACCGTGGCGAGAGAACCCGCGTGGATAATTTTTATTGTCGAAAAAACGATTCGTCGTCGTAAAGCTTTCCGCCATCCTGCACGCTCCTAATTCTTTGGCCGAGCTATTTATGGCGCGGAGTATTAGTTACGCTTGACAGAGTGTAAAACAAAACATTTAAATCATTACGACAAATATTTTTGTGGAGAAAGCTGTGGATACGGAATTATTAAAAACTTTCCTGGAAGTGAGCAGGACTCGTCACTTTGGTCGGGCGGCTGAAGCTCTCTATTTGACGCAATCTGCGGTGAGTTTTCGTATTCGCCAACTGGAAAACCAGCTTGGAGTCAATCTTTTCACTCGTCATCGTAATAACATCCGTCTGACAGCTGCAGGAGAAAAACTTCTGCCTTACGCAGAAACGTTAATGAACACATGGCAGGCAGCAAGGAAGGAAGTCGCGCACACTTCACGTCATCACCAATTTTCTATCGGTGCCAGCGCTTCACTGTGGGAATGCATGCTAAGCGATTGGCTGACCAGGCTTTATGATCTTGGCGGTAATCTGCAGTTTGAAGCGCGTATTGCACAGCGGCAATCGCTTGTTAAGCAGTTGCATGAGCGTCAGTTAGATCTGCTGATCACCACCGAGACGCCCAAAATGGATGAGTTCAGCAGTCAGCTGCTGGGACATTTCACGCTGGCGCTGTATTGCTCAGCACCTGAAAAAACAAAATCAGAGCTAAATTACCTTCGTCTGGAATGGGGGCCTGATTTCCAGCAGCATGAGGTGGAATTGATTGCCAGCGATGATGTGCCCACATTGACGACGAGCTCGGCAGAAGTTGCGCATCGCCAGTTAACTCAATTGAATGGCTGTACATGGTTACCTGTCTTATGGGCAGATAAAAAAGAATGCTTACACCAGGTGACGGATACTGTGGCGCTTTCCCGTCCGCTTTATGCCATCTGGTTGCAGAACAGTGACAAACAAAACCAGATCAAAGATCTCTTGAAGATCAAAGTGATTGATTGAACCGTGAGGCAAGGATGCTGAATGGTATTCCACAGAAATGAGATAAAAAAACGCAAAAAAAAATCCTTAGCAAATAAATGCTAAGGATTGTTTCTGGCAGGGGCGGAGAGACTCGAACTCCCAACACCCGGTTTTGGAGACCGGTGCTCTACCAATTGAACTACGCCCCTAAATAGGGTGGCGGAACGGACGGGACTCGAACCCGCGACCCCCTGCGTGACAGGCAGGTATTCTAACCGACTGAACTACCGCTCCACCGAATTTGTCACTTTACCGGTTTTTACACCGGTTTACTGCTTAATTTGATGCCTGGCAGTTCCCTACTCTCGCATGGGGAGACCCCACACTACCATCGGCGCTACGGCGTTTCACTTCTGAGTTCGGCATGGGGTCAGGTGGGACCACCGCGCTAGTGCCGCCAGGCAAATTCTGTCATCAACACACCTTCCGGTCTGTCAATCTAATCTGTATCAGGCTGATTATTGTCTCTCTTCCGCCAAAACATCTTCGGCGTTGTAAGGTTAAGCCTCACGGTTCATTAGTACCGGTTAGCTCAACGCATCGCTGCGCTTACACACCCGGCCTATCAACGTCGTCGTCTTCAACGTTCCTTCAGGAGACTTAAAGTCTCAG